>JAYTNK010000167.1:0-3467 GCA_043748375.1 Cytophagales bacterium | reverse complement strand
CTAAGTGTATAATTGAGTGCGTGTGGATAGGCTTCGTGGGTTTCAGTTTGGCCATGCAAGATGGCGGTGGCGAAGAAGCGCAAGTTTTGGATAGCGCGTGGAATGTCCATACTTCGGGCTAAAGTAAGCGGCTTGCCTGCGTCTATGCTTTCTGCTTCTGCAAATTTATCTATATTTTTCTCTACTAAATCAGCTATACGCAACATATAGGCACTTCGTCCTTCCGCGCCTAAGTCGCGCCATGCGGGAAAGGCTTGTTGCGCGCTTGCTACAGCAAGGGCGACATCTTCAGCATCGCTGTCGGGTATTTGGCTATATATGTTGCCTGTGGCAGGATTATAATTATCTAAATACTTGCCTGCGGTGGGGGCGACAAATGCGCCTGCTATGTAGTTTTTGAGTTGTAACATATCTATTTTTTTACAAATATAGACAATATACAGATTTTATACTAATTTTGCAGTTATGATACTCATTGATAACCTGATTCGCAGTATTTTGAAAGGGCGATTGTCCAAAATTCAACACTTTATGCGTCATCCGCATGATGTGCAGGCACAGACATTGGCGTTTTTGCTTAAGTCAGCTCAAAATACAGCGTGGGGAAAACAATACGATTATGCACATATAAGTTCGCCTCATCAATTTCAAGAGAAAGTCCCCATTACTACGTATGAAGACACTGCACCTTACATTGAACGCATGATGTTAGGTGAGCAAAATATACTTTGGGGGCAACCAATTAACTGGTTTTCAAAATCATCAGGCACTACACACGCGAGAAGCAAGTTCTTGCCTGTTTCGCAAAACGCTTTAAGAAATTGTCATTTTAGGTCGGGGCGTGATATTTTTGCACTATATTTAGATAATAACCCAAAAAGCAAGTTTTTTTGGGGACGTGGACTCTCTATTGGAGGAACTTTTCAACCTTATGCCGAAAATCCTAAGGCTTTTGTGGGTGATATTTCAGCGGTAGTAGTACAGAACTTGCCTACTTGGGCGCAAAACCTCCGCACTCCGCCTTTGCATATAGCTATGATGGATAAATGGGAGGAGAAGATAGAGGCTATGGCAAAACACACTGTCAAACAAAATATTACGAGTATGCTCGGCGTACCCACGTGGATGGTCGTGCTGTTGCAACGTTTACTCGAAATGACAGGCAAGCAACATATTGAAGAGGTGTGGCAAAACCTCGAAGTATTTATACATGGCGCAGTTGCGTTTGCCCCTTATCGACCTTTGTTCAAACAAATCGCGCCCTCGTTGCGCTATATGGAGATTTATAATGCCTCTGAAGGGGCTTTCGGCTTACAAGACGACCTTAGTCGTGATGATATGTTGCTGATGTTGGACTATGAAGTTTTTTATGAATTTGTACCTGTAGCTGAATTGGAAAGTGAGAATCCAACGGTTTACGCGCTTTGGGATATTGAATTAGATAAAAACTATGCCATGCTTATTTCAACCAGTGCAGGGTTATGGAGGTACAAAATAGGCGATACAGTAAAATTCACTTCCAAAAACCCTTACAGAATTAAAATTACAGGGCGCACCAAGCATTTTATCAATGCGTTTGGCGAAGAAGTTATTATGGAAAATGCTGAAGCCGCACTCATGTATGCGTGTGCTGAAACTGATTCATTGGTTAATAATTATACAGCAGGACCGCTTTATATGGCAGATAAGCAACAAGGTGGACACGAATGGATTATTGAATTTGAAAAAGACCCACAAGATATGTATCGCTTTGCAGAACTCTTAGACAGAAAATTGAAAGAGGTAAATTCTGATTATGATGCCAAACGCTACCAAGATATTGCCCTTAAGATGCCCCTCATACACAAAGCTCCCAAAGGTACTTTTTACAACTGGTTGAAAATAAAAGGCAAACTTGGTGGGCAGTATAAAGTACCGCGTCTTGCCAATACACGCGAGTATTTAGACGACATTCTGAGTATTTTCAAACCCAAAAAGAGAATTTAACCCTTGCTATAAACCCCAAACCATATAGGTTTTGGGGTTTATGTATTTGGGGGTTTTTGGTTGAACTGTATCTGTTGTTAAAAACGCCTTTTGAGTTGTAATTTCGTTAGATTTTTCGTTGTAGCGACCTGCTATGACTGCAAAATTCGCCTCATTTCATGCCAAAATACGCGCCTTTTACTGCCGAAAAGCCCCACTAAACAACCTCACTATAAAATAAAAAGTCATGAATTACCTTAGCAGCTTTAGCTGATGCGCCTGCTTCGCCCATAAGGTTGGCAAGGGCTTGATAATCAGCCAATACTTCAGCGCGTTTTGCGCCTTTGGGCAATATGCGTGTTAATTCTTCTGCTATTACAGTAGGCTTGCAGTTCGTTTGTATCAATTCACGCACCACTTCTTTTTGAGCTATTAAGTTTACGAGCGACAAGTAGGGAACTTTAATGATTCTTTTCACGATTTCATAGGTAAGCCCGCTTGTACGATATACTACAGCCTGCGGCACATGGAAAAGTGCCGTTTCTAACGTAGCTGTACCAGATGTTACCACCGCCGCATCTGCCATTGTAAGCAAATCATACGCACTATCCCAAACTAATTTTACATTTACGTGTTTTTTGCAATTTTCATATACACTTTCATCGAGATTGCGTACAGCGGCAACTACGAACTGATATTGTGGAAAAAGAGAGGCGACTTCCAACATGATGGGGAGTAGCTTTGCCAATTCTTGCTTTCTACTGCCAGGCAGTAGCGCGATGGTAGGCAAGTCGTTCAAGGCGTTTTCTTGCCTGAAGGTAGCATTGGGTTTGAACTGTGCTATAGCATCAAGCAACGGATTGCCTACGTAAAATACTTTGTAGTCAAATTTTTTGTAAAAGTCGACCTCAAATGGAAATATCACCAATAGCCTATCTATTAAACGTTTAATTTTCCAAGCTCTGCCTGTATTCCATGCCCATACTTTGGGCGATATGTAAAAAATAGTTTTAATAGGTAGTTTTTTGGCTTTGATGTGTTTGGCTATGCGCAAATTGAATCCTCCGTAATCTACCAATACGACAGCATCGGGTTTCCATGCTTCTAAATCTTGTTTGCAGGCTTTTAGAAGGCGCGAAATAGTTCGAATATTACGCAATACTTCCCAAACGCCCATGAACGCCATTTCTCGGTAGTGCTTTACAAGCGTGCCACCGATAGCTTGCATGGCATCGCCTCCAAAGTATCTAAACTCTGCCGTTGTATCATTTTGCAAAATTGCCTGCATGAGGTTTGCGGCGTGCATATCGCCTGAGCGTTCGCCTGCTATGAGGTAGTATTTCATGTATTTTCAGGCTCTTTTTTACTTTTTCTGTGTTTTCGTTTCCCATGTATCGTACATGGTTTTGATGGTAGGCAAGGGCAGGGAAATAATCCTGCTGATTAACTCCACAGCAAAGCCTTCTGCAAACATGGCATACACTGCTTCTGCTTTGCCTTTT
>JAYTNK010000166.1:0-7704 GCA_043748375.1 Cytophagales bacterium | reverse complement strand
CCGTAAAAGAAGCGAAATCAAAACCACACGCGTTGTAAACACGTGCGGTATAGACTCCAGCATTACTTATCTGCTGTCCCAATGTAAGGGTAGGCATATTTGCACCGCTTATCAATACATTATCTTTGTACCATTCATATTTAAAGCTTGGTATTGGGCAAGCAACACTTCCGACTGGGTTTGTGGCTTGTACAGTTAAAACCATATCGGGTACTCCTCCCGAAACGCATAATGAGCTTGCACCGTTAGACGTTATGCTTGCGTTAATGGGTGGCGCGGTTTCCACACAAATAAGTATGAGCGTAGTAGAAGTAATAGTACCCGTTTCATCTGTAATTTTTACATGGTACTGCCCTTCAGCAAGCAGGCTGGTAAATACAGATGTATTGCCTATCACTGAGCCATTTTGAACAAATATCCATTGATAAGTAAGCACACCAATACCTGTTGAAATAGCCTCCAACTTAACTTGTTGCCCTGCACAAATACGCTGCGTGTGTAACGTACCAACAGCAAGTGTTTGTGTAACGGGAGCAGGCGAAGCAACATTGGGCGTAATTTTGATAACAGGGTCAGTAGGAACAGCTATCGCTTGGAAGGCAAGCAAAGAAAAGACAAGACAGCATATATTTTTCATGCACAAACAAAAGTTGTTTTTTAGGAAGTGGTTACATTTTATTCGCTACAGACATCGCCTGCCACTTTTCCGCCACCATCGATAGGCATATTACTAATGGATTTATTGCGAAGTTGTGTATTAACTATCATTATACGTGTATTTTTTTCCTTGCCTGTAGCTGATGCGTTTTCCATCATAGGCTTGGTCATTCCAAATCCAACAGGCAAGAGGCGTTTACAATCCACCCCACGTTTTACGAGTGCTTTTGTTATGGCGAAAGCGCGTTTTTCACTAAGGCTTTGCGCTTTTTCAGGAGTTTTAGCATCGGCTACATGGCTTTCTATGCGCAATAAAGTAACGGAGCTTTTGTTATCTAAATACGTTTTGAGATAGTCTAACATTTTATCGCTTTCGCTTTCGATATGGTCTGAACCATTTTTGAAAACAATAGTGGTGGGCAATACAAGATTATTACCATCGAGTTTGTATTGGGCTATGGTAGGTGTACTAAAGAAACCTACAAATAGAAGAAGAGAGAAAATAATTTTGGTAGTCATGTTGATAAAGGTGTTTAAATTTTTAGTGTTCACTTTGTTTACAACAAATATAACGACTTTTACCAAAATAAGATGCTTTTTGATGTGTATGACTTGTTAATGATTTTTTGATATAATTTAATTAACTGAATATCAGTATTTTACACATTAACAAAATAAAAAAAAATTATCCGAGTGTGTTATACCTCAATATTCGTGCCGCTCCTCCCCTATTCGCTTCAATAAATTGCTTTGCTTGTCTACCCGCTTCTTGCCTATGAGCTTCATGGGTCAAATATTTTTGTAATACAGCGTGAAATGTTGGTTGGTCTTGTATAGAAAATGCTCCTCCCGCTTTTATAAGGGCATTTGCCTCTGGAAATTTTTTGTAGTTATGCCCAAAAACAACAGGCACGCCAAACGCGGCAGGCTCAAGAATATTATGCAACCCTTCTTTGAATGCGCCGCCTACGTAGGCAAGTTTCCCATAATGGTACAAACGTGCCAACATACCTACATTGTCTATCAACAATATTTTTTTATCTTGGACAAGGGTTTTGGAAAGAAGTTTACTATATCGAATAGTTTGATTGGGGAAAGTTTTTTCTATCTTTTGCAAGATACTTTCGTGAATTTCGTGAGGGGCGAAAATAACTTTTAAGTCTGAGAAATTTTGTGCTAAAACAGGTAACATAACGGCTAAATCGCGTTCCCACACACTACCTGCCACAAGAACTTGTGCCTTGCCTGCCCATGCTTCCACCAATGGCAGAGGCTCAAAATGCTCAACGTTTGCCAACACGCGGTCAAAACGTGTATCGCCTGCTATCTCTACATTTTGAAAATCATATTGCTTTAATAACGCAAGGCTTTCTTTATTTTGAACAAAAACACATTCAAAATTTCGCAAAACATCTAAGAATTGATGGGCAGATGGCTTAAAAAAAAACTGCTCTTTTCTAAAAAGTGCCGAAAATAAAATAATAGGAACTTCTCGTTTTTGCAGAGCAACCAACATATTCCACCAAAATTCATACTTCACCCAATACGCTACACTTGGTTGCACAATATCCAACCAACGCTTTGCATGAGCAGGCGTATCCAAAGGTAGATAAGTTACAAAATCAGCTTGTGCATAATCATGGCGCACTTCATAACCTGAAGGTGAAAAGAAACTAAGCAATAGGAAAATATCGTCTTTGTGTTTTTCACGCAATCCTTCTATCACAGGTCGTGCTTGTTCAAACTCTCCCAAAGAGGCAACATGAAACCATACGACAGGTTTTTTTACGCCTCGCATGGCTGTTTCTAAGCGTTGGAAAACGCCTATACGCCCTCGTATCCACTTGCCTGCCTTTGTGTGAAAAAAGGAGGCAAGATATAGCAAAACGCCATACAAACGAATAGAAAAGGTGTATAAGCGCATAAATTCTATCCTTTTTGTTATCTTTATTTTTTAATCAGTTCAAATTTACCTGTACTTTTATCAAATATAAGTGAGGCAAAGTTTTTAGACACCACCCCTACCAAGCCTACAGTAAGTTGAATAGTAGTGCCTTTGCGTGGAATTTCTGCATAGATGTTGCGTTGTAGCGCATCAACATCATTGTTTCCATCTATTTTTAACTCCGTTGCATCAGCTTCTTTTTGCGCTTTTCGTATATCATACACGTTGTTGGTGATATCCATCAACATATTATCATAGAAACGCAAATCACCCATGTTTTGCCCCCAGCAACCCATTCCACCACAAGCGTGCCTGAATACGCCCCATATCTTATCGCCTTTAGCCGTTTTCCAAACGGCAAACGCATAGCTATAAGACTCCATGCTACAATCCTTTTCGCCCTCTAAAGGCAGACAGCCAAACATATACCCATTTTGGGCATCATTAATAGAAATGTTGAGTTTTTCTCCCTTTAAAAACTTGGTTTGATAAGCCTTTAAGAAGGTGTCCATTTCGGTTTGAGCAAAACCATTACTTGCCCAGATTGGCAGTGCAAAGATAAACAATAAAATGTAATTTTTCATGCCCCAAAAATACGTTTTATAGCTATAAATATAGTGGGCAATTTACGAAAGTAGCTTTTGAATTTATGAAAGTGGCTTCTTGATTTAGGAAGCAAATTGTACTTTTTTACAACTTCACTATTTCGACTGTCCACTGTTTTAAACTTGCCTATATGCGTAACACATACACCGCCACAGGTAGGCAGGCAAGTTGGGAGGCAAGTACTGTTAAACTGCCTTCAGCTGTAGTTGCCATTTGCGCCACTTGCCTGCCCAATATATCATGCAAAATAAGCTGTACTTGGGTTTACGCTTCTACAGGAATTTGTAACGTAACTTATTAGACTTCTTGCGAAAGTCTTTATCAAAACCACTTGACAGAGAAAATGTGCATAGAAATATACATATAAGCGTTATCTTTGTGGGAAAGCTACCTTATTATTTATTTATGCGCATCATTATTAGCGGAGGCGGCACAGGCGGGCATATTTACCCCGCTATTGCCATAGCCAACGAACTAAAAATATTAGACTCCAGCATAGAAATTCTTTTCGTAGGAGCAAAAGGTAAAATGGAAATGGAGAAAGTTCCAAAAGCAGGCTATGCTATAGAGGGGCTTTGGATAAGTGGATTACAGCGAAGATTTACATTAAGTAATCTTTTATTTCCTATAAAGTTGGCTGTAAGCAGTTGGCAGGCGAGGCGTATTCTGCAACGCTTTAAGCCTGACGCGGTTGTAGGAGTGGGCGGTTATGCAAGTGGTCCACTGCTATATTGGGCGACTAAACGTAAAATTCCCGCGCTCATTCAAGAGCAAAACTCATTTGCGGGACTAACAAATCGTAATCTTGGCAAAAATGTACAGCGAATATGCGTAAGCTATGAAGGTATGGAAAATTTTTTTCCTGCTGAAAAAATATTGCTCACAGGCAACCCTGTCCGCCAAGACATGAACGAAATATTGCTCAAAAAAGAACGCGCCTTACAACACTTTGGGCTACAGGCAAGCAAAAAAACCTTGTTAATAGTTGGTGGAAGTCAAGGTTCTCGCACTATTAACGAAAGTATTGCTAAGAATTTAGACAAATTACTTGAAAGTGGTTTACAAATTCTATGGCAAACAGGCAAAAACAGCTTTGAACACCCTGAAAGTACAAAATATTGTCTTCAAAATCCCGCTTTGAAACAACTTGAATTCATTTATGAAATGGATTTGGGCTATGCAGTTGCCGATTTGGTGGTATCAAGAGCGGGGGCATTGGCTGTTTCGGAACTCTGTTTGGTACAAAAACCATGCATACTTGTTCCCTTGCCTACGGCGGCAGAAGATCATCAAACCAAAAATGCCCTCGCTTTGGTAGGCAAGCAGGCAGGGATTCTTGTGAAAGACAAGGAAGCCAGCCAAACACTCTTGCCCACGATTCTACATCTTGCTTCAGACGAAAAATTACAAACCACGCTTAGCGAAAACATGAAAGCCTTTGCCAAACCACACGCCACGCGACAAATAGCAGAGGCAGTATTGGCATTAGTGAAGCGTTAAACGATTGATTTTCAATATCTCACCTAAACATAAAAAAAGTGTATAAAACGATAGATATAGCCCTGCAAGGTGGCGGCTCACATGGGGCATTTACTTGGGGCGTACTCGAGCGATTATTGGAAGTGCCAAATCTTATCATTGAGGGGGTTTGCGGTACGAGTGCGGGAGCCATGAACGCAACTATGCTTGCCTACGGTATGCACATGGGAGGCAAGCGTGGTGCTATAGAACTATTAGAAACGTTTTGGCGAAAAGCAGCCTCTGCACAAAACAACTCTTTCATGAAGCCAAGTTGGTTAGATAAATTGTATGGAGGCGGACGGATAGATTATTCGCCCTCTTATGCCATCATGAACTTGTACAGCAATTATTTCTCACCCTATAACTTTAATCCGTTAGACATCAATCCGTTGAAAGATTTACTATTGGAATTGGTGGATTTTGAGGTCTTGCGCAAAACAGAAGTCGTAAAATTATTTGTCTGCGCTACTAATGTCCGTACTGCGCGTGCCAAAATATTCAATACACAAGAGATTTCAGCCGATGCGGTAATGGCTTCAGCTTGCCTGCCCCACTTATTCAAAGCAGTAGAAATAGATGGAGAAGCCTATTGGGATGGTGGCTTTATGGGCAATCCACCTATTTTTCCGCTCATTGACGACACTGAAACGGAGGATATTCTGCTTATTCAAATTAACCCTATCAAAATACCTAATATACCCAAAACTGCTGCCGAAATTCGCGACCGCATCAATACCATCAGCTTTAATGCCAGCCTCATGCATGAAATGAGGCGCATAAAATTCGTGCAACGCTTGTTAGAAATGGAACTAAATACAGAAGGCAAGTTGCGTGACTTACATATCCATTGCATTTACCCTGAAGACGAAATGAACAATCTTGGCTCTAGTAGCAAATTAAACGCAGAGTGGGGCTTTTTGCAAAAACTTCGTCAATTAGGGCGTAAAAAAGCTGAAGAATGGCTTGCTACTTGTTATGATAAATTAGGACAAGAATCTACTTGCGATATTCGCAGTATGTTTTTATAAGCGTATGAAAAAGGCGAAGTATAAAACTTCGCCTTTTTGTATGATTTTTTATAAAATTTCACGCTTTATAGTGTATAAATTATATATATTTTTAGTTTTTAGAAAAATTTATTGAAAGAACTCACGCATACGCTCAAAGAATCCTTTGCTTTGTTTTTCTTGTCGTGGGGTAACATTCTTAATATCGCGCAATTTTTCTATCAAGTCGCGTTCTACTTTGGTGAGATTTTGGGGAGTCCAAATATTAATGTGTACCAACAAGTCGCCTCTATCGTAGCCTTCCAAATCGCGCAGACCTTTACCACGCATACGGACTATTTTTCCACTTTGTGTGCCTGCGTCTATTTTGAGTGTAGTTGTACCTTCTAAAGTGGGTATGCTGATGTCTATTCCCAATACGGCATCAGGAAAACTAATGGTTAGTTCATAAATCAAGTTTTTACCGTCACGTTGTAATTGTTCGTGTGGTATCTCTTCAATTACAATAAGCAAATCGCCTGGTACACCTCCGCGTGGAGGGACATTTCCTTTGCCTGACATAGCTAATTGCATACCTTCGGCTACTCCTGCAGGTATTTTAACAGCTATTTCCTCTTTTACGAGTGTGCGACCATCACCATGACAGCTATCGCATTTTTCATCAATTATTCTCCCTTCGCCATTGCACGAGGGGCAGATAGAGGAAGATACCATTTGCCCAAGCATGGTATTCATTACCTTGCGTACTTGTCCTGTGCCTTGGCATTGTGAGCAAACGCGAAGAGACGTACCATTTTTTGCACCTGTGCCATTGCAAGCAACACAGCTGGCATGGCGGTCAAGTTTTATTTTCTTCTCTACGCCTGTAGCTATTTCTTCTAAGGTAAGTTTGAGTTTGATGCGTAAGTTTGAACCTTTGCGTCTGCCTCCTGCGCTCCCGCCTTGTTGTTTGTTGAAAAAGCTATCGAAGGGGCTACTTTGTTGGTTAGAAAATATATCTTGGAATTGTGAAAAAATATCCTCCATATTAAATCCGCCGCCTTGAAATCCACTGCTTGACGCTTGATGTCCGTATCGGTCATACATTTGTCTTTTTTGTGGATTGCTTAAGGTGTCATAAGCTTCTGCGGCTTCCTTGAATTTATCTTCTGCGGCAGGGTTGTTGGGGTTTTTATCGGGGTGATATTGCATGGCTATCTTGCGATACGCCTTTTTTATCTCCTCGTCGCTTGAGTTGCGAGTTACACCCAGCACTTCATAATAATCGCGCTTGTTCATGTTTTGGGTAATCTTTAATGCTCTCTCCTACCGTTTGGCAGAAAAGTAGGCATATAATTTTCATGCAAAAGCAGGCAATTTTTTTGCCAAAGTCTAATAACTGACATAATGGCAGTGCATTTTTGATAGCTTGTTTGTGTGGAAGTCATCTTGCGACATAGCCTGTAAAAAGCGATAATTAATTTTACAACAGCGAAAAAAATAGCATAGATTTTGATTATTCAAAAAAGAGGTGTAACTTCGCTTATAAACCCTCTGAATTTTATGAAAGAAATAATTAAAATTGACCCAGCGGTTGGACAAACGTCTGTTTGGGATTTTCCAAATGCACCTCTTGTAGAAGCGTTTAACAAAAACATTAGAATATACTATAAAGGGTTATTGATAGCCGACACGTGGCAGGCGAAACGTGTGTTAGAAAAAGCCCATCCGCCTGTATATTATATCCAACTACAAGATATTCAAATGCATTATTTGACTCCTAATCGAGAGATTTCATTTTGTGCATACAAAGGAAAATCAAGCTTTTTCAACCTTGTAGTGGGTAGTGATACCGTAACGGATGTGGGTTGGACATACGCCAAACCCACCTCAAAATACGTAGAATTAATAGGCTATATAGCTTTTTTTGCAGGCAAGGGTTGTGATTGTTATGTAGATGATGAGTTGGCTATACCACAACCTAGCGAG
>JAYTNK010000165.1:0-3571 GCA_043748375.1 Cytophagales bacterium | reverse complement strand
ACCCTTGAGAAAATGGGGGGTAAAGACAATGACAACGAAGAAGACAATACCCGCAAGAAAAAAACACAGCAAGAAGGTGTGTTAGAGTTCCGTAAAGATGCCTCTTACATTATCTCTATCGATAAAAATACGCAAAACGGTAAATGGGAAGTAGCCAAAGATAACAAATCGCTAACGCTAAGCCCTGATAAAGGTGTTTCACAAACACTTGATATCGTGAAAATTGATGAAAACGAATTTACCTTTAGAGGTAAAGGAGCTTCTTCTGATATCAGCTTAAGAAAAAAATAAAAAACGCTTTCAAAAAAGCGTTTTTTATATCCAAAATTTGGTTCTTAGAAAGTTATTGCGGGAATTTTTTTGTAGGTTTCCAAAAGTGTTTTTTTACATAGAATAGGGGTTGCAACCCCTATTCTATGTAAAAACCCGTATAAATTTTAGAAGAACCAAAAATTTTCAAACAAAAGCGTTTTCAAAAGTCTTTGTTTAAGACCTCACTTCCTATTTTCGCACTCAAAAATGAGAGAGAAAATACGGTGTGAGGTCTAATTTATGTTAAGATAAGCATAAAGCGGCACCCTTTTCAGCAATCATGAGTACAGGTGCATTGGTATTGCCCATAATGATATTGGGCATAACAGACGCATCTATCACGCGCAGTCGGTCTATCCCATGTACGCGCAAGGCGTGGTCTGTTACCGCCATGTCGTCATTGCCCATTTTACAGGTGCCAATAGGGTGGTAAACTGTTTCGAGTGTACGTTTAATATGGTATAATATTTCCTCATCATTGCCTAAACGGTCTGGAAAATGTTGGCGTAATCGATAAGGCGTATAAGCCTCACTTTGCAAGATAGCAAACGCCTTTTTAAATCCTTCCAAGATAGTTTTTACATCATCTGTATGGCTTAGGTAATTGGGTTGAATAATGGGCGCGTCCACAGGATTTGCGGAACGCAATCCCACAACCCCCCTGCTTTTAGGTCTTAGCAGGGTAGGCAAGATGGTATAACCGTCTGTCGTTGGATATTGGTTTGAGTCGTATAAATCAATATCATACTTGCCTATATGCACAGGCGTAAAATGAAACTGCATATTAGGGCGGTCTTGCGCCTCATCAGTACGCCAAAAACCGTTGGCTTCCAAAGGGCTGATAGTAAAAGGCCCTTTTTTGAATGCCATATATTGCGCCATGTAACGGACTTGATTCATGGGTTTTAAAGCATTGTTGGCACTTATGGGCTGATTGCAAAGGCTACTAACCGAGCAAAAAACATGGTCTTGTAGGTTTTGCCCCACTCCTGCAAGGTGTTTTTTGGCTATAATGCCCATACGCTTCAGCGTGTCTTTGTCGCCTATACCTGAAAGCATCAAGATTTGAGGAGATTGGAAAGCACCTGCAGAGAGAATAACTTCTCGGTTTGCGTTAGCTGTTTGTAAGCTCCGCCCTATTTCAAATTCTACCCCTGTAGCTGTGTCGTTGGTTATCAATACTTTGCGCACACGTGCATGAGTGATTACTTTTAGGTTTGGGCGCGTAAGGGCTGGATTTAAAAAAGCGACAGCCGCGCTGCAACGTTTTTGATTTTTAATGGTAAATTGAAAAAAGCCTGCCCCATCTTGGGTAGCCCCATTGAAGTCATCATTATTAGAAAGACCTTGCTCTATACTTGCTTTTACAAATGCTTCCGCCAACTGCGTGCGAAAAACTTTCGCATGGGTTACATTTAACAAACCGCCCTGCCCATGAAAAGCGTCATGAATTTGCTCATTATGTTCCGATTTGCGGAAATAAGGTAATACATCTTCATAACCCCATCCTACATTGCCTGCCTTTGCCCAATCATCATAATCTAAACGATTCCCACGAATATAAGCCATAGCGTTTGTAGAGCTACTTCCGCCCAATACTTTCCCACGTGGTTGGTACATGGTGCGGTGGTTCACAAAAGCTTGCGGCTCGGTATTAAATGCCCAATCAACGGCACTACGGTTAAGCTTAGCGTAGGCAGCAGGCACTTGGATTTCAAGTTTATTGTCCTTGCCTCCCGCTTCGAGAAGCAATACACTTATTTGAGGGTTCTCGCTCAAACGATGCGCTAATACGCATCCTGCCGAGCCTGCTCCGATAATAATATAATCGTAAGATGTTGCCATATAATGTCGTGAGGCTTATAAAAAGACTTTCACAAGAAGTCTATTCCACTCTTTTGGGTATTTCTTTCAATGCTTCGAATAATACAGCAAGCGCATTTCGGTTTTTATCTTTCATTTTGAGTACATTTTCCGATTCCCAAACCTTGCCTGCAAGAGGCGAAGCCATAAACTGGAATTTGTCTAATGTTTGTGTTATTTTATCACGCGTTTCATTGCTTACACCTTCTATGGCAGGCAAGTTGGCAAGCAATGTTTGATAATCCAAATTTACAACGGCTACCTTATTATTGAACAACGCCACTATATCTTTATTAAGTTTGATTTTATCGGCAAGTAGGTTATCTTTTAGTTTTTCAGAAGGCGTAATAAATAATTTCTTATCTTTCATAAGCAAGAAAAACGTACCAATATCTTCAAGTTCTAATACAAAATACGCATCTTTTTTCTTTATTTTTAACAGTCCATCAAATTTTTTAATAAGGTCAAGTACTTTTTCTGGGTTATTTACGCCCAAACACAATACAACCTCTTGCTCATCCAATTCTGAAGATATTTTCACATTGCCTATGGCTGTTATGGCATCCCCTGTAAAAAGCCCAAAAATATCGGGTATAGACGTTCCAAGAAAGCCTAAGAGTATTTTAGCGGCTTTTATCATGTCAGAATTACCCAACATTCCATCTAAACCTTGTGTACCTGCAGCTACTCCGATAAGAAGCGTAGGATTTTCAAGGGGTATATTTTTGACTATATCCGTGTTTATGGCACCTTTTAGTAACTTCTGATAAGATCTGAGCGCATTTTCGTTGCAGATAGTCTGTATGGTTGTTTTCACCTCTCCCTTTTCAAAATTGGTATGAAAGATTGCTTGTTCGGCTATTTCTAAGATGGGTGCTATGTTCTGAGTGGGAATGTCTATTGGCAATTTTTTCAATTGTTCAAGTAACATTTTAGGTATAGCTCTGTAGTCTATCCAAGTTGTAACATCTGCCTCTTTTTGGAGAGCGGCTTTAAAATTTTCGTTAGTTGTTTCGAGCGAGTTATTTTGTTTGGTATTGTAAATATTCGTGGCAATATCGTTTAATTGTTTTTCGTCAGCCTCAAGAGAAAATATAGCATAAGCATTTTCCTTTTCCCAAATAATTAATAAGCCATCGCGCAAGATAGCATATTTGCGTTTGTTTTGCTTTTTTACATCTATTTTATTGTCCTTGCCTACGATTGTTTTTTCGAATTCCTTAGCATCTGTGAGCTTGAATGAAAGGGCTATATAGCTATTTTGAGGGGAATTACCTATTTTTGAAAACAGGTAAGCCGTTTTTTTGTAATCAAATCCCCCGTTTAAGATTTTCCCTAATGCATCAGCTTCATCACCATTACCAGTCATTTGAGATAAGAAATTTATGCTCAATAA
>JAYTNK010000164.1:0-2381 GCA_043748375.1 Cytophagales bacterium | reverse complement strand
GATAATCGCGAATAGGTGTGTCGTCTGTATTGCTGGTGGGAATTTGCGTAATTTCCACGCATTTTTGATGTGGTTTCATATCCCAAAAGCCATCTCCTTTCACTGACTGAAGGGCTTGGTAAATCGTGTTTTTTAGTGAGCCATTGAATATGTAGTACATATGTTTTATATTTATGGGGTTAGTTGTACATCTGCATTAAATCTATCTACTATACACTTGCTACCTGTAGCTTTCCCAAATACTTGAGCGGGGCTACCAACTGTTGCGGGCGTAAATATGTTTATTCCAGTTTTGTAAATACTTTCAAGTTCCAATCGACTTACAATATTGCTTAATATGCTTGCTGGCACTGTAAAATTATACAAATCTGTAATTTCGCTAACTGTCAAAACCCTATTTACAGCCATAAATTCAAATATTATTCCGTTCATTTGTACTGCTGTATCGTATCTTTTGCCAATAGTCATGTTTACGTTTTCGTTTCTCAAAGCGCCACTTGGTATTGTTACTGTTGTTATTAAATTACCGTTTAGGTATATCTGTAAAGTTGTATTGTTATATATAAAAACAGCGTGATACAGTGTATTTGCGACTAAGCCTAAAATAGGGGTGGTAGCTGAGTAGCTAACGCCTGGCTTTGTTATTGCAAAAGAAAGCGTGTTTCCGCTACTGTATCCCGCTGCCATATTCCAGTTGCCTGCATCTCCATTTCCAAAAATTACACTGCTTGTGCCTACGCTTGTTAGCGAAAAATAACAACTAAAGCTATAGCTGGTATTCACGTCGATGTTTAAGTCCGTTTGTACGAAGTCATTTATCCCATCGCAAAATATTCCTAAAACTCTAAACCCTGTCGCTGTTACGCCTACTACATTTGCCTCGTTTGTCGTGTTTGTCGCGTTGCTATTTAGTGTAATGTTTCCATTTTGCGCTCCGATTGTTGTCGGTGCGTAGGTTACATTTACGACTTGGCTACCACCAACGGCTATGGCCCCTCCACTCCAGTTTACAGTATAGGAGGCAAAAGGCAAGGTTATAGAAGCAATATTTAAGATCGAATTCCCTATATTTTGTATTGTGAAAGACCGCATAGCAGTACTTCCAATTTCCACATTACTAAAGGAAAGAGTGTTTTGAAGTATATTTATTAGGGCTGGATAAAACATTTCGGCTCCTGTAGCTATTTTTATAGCCCTACTTTTTAGATAATTGACCACGTCTTTATTCACTGCCTCGCCTACAGCAAGCGACTCGCCTACCTGAAGTAAATCCGTAACAGACTTGCCATTACGCAATGCGAGGTCTACAAGTCCTTCAATACCTCCGCACTCTTGTATTGCTATGTCGACAAGGCTTTGTCCTTCTATTACTATGATCATACATATTCAGCGTTGATGTGTAATTTTTCATTAAAAGAGATACTATTTACTTTCAGTCCATCTGTTTCGAGAGCTTCCTGCATATCGGCTTTGACTTCGGCAAAATACGCATCTTCATTTTTCAAGCGTTCTATGTCCGCGCCTAATAACGGACTTGCGCGCAGACTGCCTTTTGACAATAGCAAAAGTTCCTCTATATGCTGTCCTGTGCTTTCGCCTATCACGAAGTCTCCATTTTCGAATAGCAAATCGAGTTCTTCATCGAGCAATACATCAAATACTTTCATTTTTTATCTGTGGCTAAATTTGCAGCTTGTTGCGCCATAGCTTTTATGTGTTGTGCGCTGATGGTTTCAAATAATCTGTCGAGCATAAAAATGTACCTATTGTTTTATTTTCGTATTTTCTAATTCAGTTTCTTGAGTAAGCGTTATCGGTTGAGCGGTAAAAGGTGCGAGGGCTATTTTCAAAGCCGCCCCGCCATCACTCGGCACAGGCACCCAGGCATTGAGTAAGTTTTTGAGGGTATTTAATTCGGTTTCTAATTTTTTGATTTTTGTGGTGAGTGGCTTTATTTTGACCATACCACCGAGTTCGCCTCCATTGAAAATTGTTTTTTCGCATTGTATTTGTATGCTTTCCACTTCTGAAAACATAGCTATATAGTAAGCAGAAAGGTTGTCTATCTTGCCTACCAATACGGCACTACCCACCGCAGGGAAAAGCACCATGCCTTTGTCTTGTTCGTCATCTACAGCCCGTAGGCGTACTTCTTGCAACACGATTTCAGGGTTGGCGATAAGGCTTACCGTACACAATACCTTTTCTTTGTCTATACTTTCCACTTTCCCAACCATAATGGATTGGGAAGCGAAAAGCACTCTCAACCCTTCTCTTATTTCCTCGTAACTCATAGCAAAATATTTACTTACTGTAGCGTAGGCTTTAGCCTGCGTTTTGAGACTGCGCAGGCTAAAGCCCACGCTACAGATTTTTATTAG
>JAYTNK010000163.1:0-4950 GCA_043748375.1 Cytophagales bacterium | reverse complement strand
GTATTGATAGTAGCACTTGCTGAATAACTGTGGGCGCGATGAAAGCCTCGCGAAGTATCGACGCGAACGCCTTTTTTGTTTGCCTCCCAAGCATAATCGAGCTTATAGGGAAACCACGCCTCGCGATACGAAAGGCTGGGGCTTAGTCTAAAGTGCTTAAGCAGTTTAATAGTTGTACTAAGCGGTATAGAATGGATAGCACCTATTTGCGCGTTGCGCATAATTTCAGGCAAGTTTGCCAAATTAAAAGCAGGAATAGGAGCAGTATTGACTACATTATTTTGAAAAGGATCGTCTATTTGAACTACATTGACAGGTGAAGTAGCAATATTGCTTACGCGAAACCCAAAACTTTGACCGCGTGTAAGATAATTGTTTGTATAATTTGCGCCTGCAGTAAGTGTATATTGAATATTCATGTTTTTTAGCCAATCGGGAGCTTTCGAGCCTTCACGCTTAAATAAATAAATGCGATTAAGGCTAAAATTAAGATTTGGCAACTGTATATTCATAACACCTGTACCTGTATTCTGATCTTGAGTAGCAGAAAGTGCTACGTTTGCCTGCGACTTGCCTATGTTGAAGCTGGTCGAATAATTTACGCCTGAATTGGCTGTATTCGAGAGTTGCGCTTGAGGATTGAACGTATTATTACGCCTATTAAAGTTATTAGAACTAAAATTTACATTGGCAGAAAAACTACTTCTGCCACGTGGTGTGGGTGTGTGTGTCCAACCCACGCGAAAATCGCTGCCTTTGGTGCTTTTGAAGGCATCTCCGCCTACATTTCGATTGAAGCTCAGATTAAAATTACCTGTAAATCTATAGCGTTTTAGGTAGGCAAAGGTAGGCGTAAACGACCAACTACCATTCGTATAAAGTCCGCCAAGAAAATCTGCCGCCATATAATCATTCACAGCCCAATAATAACCGCCGTTGCGTAAGAAAAAACCTCTATCAGCATCTTCTCCATAGGTAGGCACTACAATACCCGATTTTTGTTTTTCGCTCAAAGGAAACATACCAAACGCAAAGCCTAAGGGAGTAGGAATATCAGCTATCACAAGATTAAAAGGCCCGCAAATCACTTGTTTATTGGGTATCATTTTTAGCTTAGACGCGTTGATGTACCAATGCGGGTGTTTGCGATTGCAAGTCGTATAGTGGCTATTAAGGGCATACATTTCGCCTGTGGCAGACTTTTTGGCGCGTTGGCTGGTTACAAATCCTTCATCTTGTTTTGTAACAATACCTATGACAACAGCCTTTTGAGTTTTAAAATTGTAGCGCATCGTATCTGCCTCATACTCATCAGAACCCTGTTTAAATTTAGCCACATCGCGAAAACGCCCCAAACTATCGCGCTTGCCTGTGGCAAAAAGCATATTATTTTCTTGGTCGAAAGAAATAAAATCAGCGGCAAGGTCTATATCGCCATATTTTATTTTCGCCTTTCCATATAGATAAATAATTTTGGTGGCAACATCAGTAATAGCCGAGTCTTCCGCAAAATACAAAACAGTAGTTTCTATATCACGCTTTTTGGGAATTTTGATAGTTTCTATTTTCGACTTTGTAGTATCTTTACTCAATGGCTTATCTTGCGCCCTTGCCTGCTGCGTAAGGTAGGCAAGGCAAAGAAAACAGCCAACCACTATCCACACTAAGCTAAACACATTGCCTTTTTTAGGGGAAGTGTAAGAAGGATAAAACTGTATATCAAATTTATTAGGTATCTTCATGCGGTTGGTAGGCAAGTATTTATGCGTAAAATTACTACCAATACACCAAAGCACGCAACATAAAGCCTTAAAATATGTTAAAAAATATAAAACAGCTATACATTGTCTTTCCACCGCCACAAATAAAGTTGAATTTTTTAGTTTTTCTGGTTCTCTGACAATTTTTGCGGAGGTAAGGCTATTACAGGCTTTAACTTGTTTGCAGGCTTTCGCAAAAATTGTCGTACAACCAATTTTACTTCTACCATATTGTTTTTTTGTTTTCGCACCACAAACATAAACGATTTGGCTATTCAAAATAAAGAGGTGTAATATTAGGTGTAGGAATAAGCGTAATATATCGTAACAGACAATACAAGGATATAAATAAAGAAACGCCTCTATTACAAAATAGAGGCGTTTTTAAGTGTTTTTGTGTTGTTTTATGCAACATTATTTTACTATTTGGGAGGTCGCGAGCAGATTCGAACTGCTGTGGGAGCTTTTGCAGAGCTCTGCCTAGCCACTCGGCCACGCGACCGTATTAAGATTGGCTATTGTAGTCCATACGGGAATCGAACCCGTGTTTTATCCGTGAAAGGGATACGTCCTAACCCCTAGACGAATAGACCATTGTGGGGTTTTAAGAAATTTAGCGTAGCCAAAAAAAAATAGCTAATCAGAATTTTTGTAGTCCATACGGGAATCGAACCCGTGTTTTATCCGTGAAAGGGATACGTCCTAACCCCTAGACGAATAGACCATTGTGGGGCATTGTTTTTGTATATTACGATAGAAGCTATAAAAAGTTTTGGAATATCAAAATATTTTATATTGCTTTTTGTGATTCCGCTGGGATTCGAACCCAGGACCCATACATTAAAAGTGTATTGCTCTACCAACTGAGCTACGGAATCATATTGATTGTGATGGTTTTACAAATAAGTGATTGAGTTTAAAAATCGATTACATCACGATTTGCACGTGAATTTCCACTTTAAGAGCGGTGTTCTACTTTTAAACTATGCAATCAGTGCAATGTTAAAATAATGCGTATCTTTGCAAAGTGATTCCGCTGGGATTCGAACCCAGGACCCATACATTAAAAGTGTATTGCTCTACCAACTGAGCTACGGAATCATTTAAGGATTTTATTGAGGTGCAAAGATAGAAATTTTATTTTTAATATGCAAATTTTATCGCGTTTTTTTTTATTTATTTTTATATACCTTGCTTATGATGCCTTGTATGCGCAAAACAAGCAACTTATTTCACCTGAAGTACAGCTAAAACTGTCTGCTATTTCGCGTCAGCCTGCCGAGTTATTGCGTCTTGCCTACCTGCGCGAGCAGAAGGAAAATTTTGAACAGGCTTTATTCTACTTAAATTTATATGTACTCACTACACATGATGCAGAGGCTCTGATAACGATTGAGCAGTTGGCAGCGCGTTATAGATTGTTGGGCTATGAACACAATGACTTGCAATGGCTTCAATTGAAATATAGGCAGTATTTTAACTATTTACTGGTGGGTGTGCTTGGATTGTGGGGCGGCGTTTTGTTGTATTGGGTGTATGCGTGGGCATTTGGTAAAAAAATCCTATCGCGATATAAGATTATTTGGACAATTACATTGTTAGCGTGGATAGGGTTATTTAACCTCTACCAAGAAGATAAAATGGGGATTGTCGCTAGTGAAGAAGTCTATTTGATGGATGCGCCTTCAGCAGGTGGTCGTCTGTTAAAAGTCATTAGCAAAGGGCATCGCATCACTATCCTTGATGAACAAGACATTTGGTATAAGATTCGTTGGCAGGGGAAGCTTGCCTACCTACGCAAAAACTATGTTTGGAAGTTGAGTTTATAAAATTTGCTATGCGCTATTTAAGCTATTTCCTCCAATGCCTCTATTAGGATTTCCATTTGTTCTATAGAAGTAGAAGGAAAGTTGGCAATGCGAATTTGCTCGCGTGATTTATCATAACCTCCGCCCACTATTAGTCCTTTTTTGGTAAGTTTTTGCAAAATATCCTTAGCGGGTATGTGTGTATTCGCTACAATGACGGTGTTAGATTGGTGGTCTGGATTTTCTACAAATATATCAAATAAGGGGCTTTCTTTCAAAAAATCATAGAGCATAATTGCTTTCAAATCAGTGTCTTGGCGGATATTATCTACTCCATAAGCAAGCATATCTCGTACAACTTTACCAAGTAAGTAAATCCCCAATACATTGGGTGTGGCAGGCGTTTCAAATTTTTCAAAAAACCGCCAAAGTTGCGTAAGTTTTCCGTATGTGCCTGTGCTGATACCCTTTGCTTCTAACATCTCCGATTTTGCAAGGCATTTTTCGTTGGCTATCCACACACCTAAACCAGCAGGCAAGCCAAAGGCTTTTTGAACCGAAAAAAACAAAGAGTCTATTTTGGTAAAATCAAATACTGGGTATGGCACACTTGAAACAGCATCAACGACAACCAAGCGACCAGGGTTTTGGTCTTTGATTTCGTAGATAGTTTCCATTTGGGTAGCGACTCCAGAGCTTGTTTCATTTTGCGTAAAGGCGATAATCTCTGACTTGTAATGAACATCTATATCATTTGCATGAAATCCTTTGCCAAATTTAACTTCTTGTTTATAGGCTTTTTTTCTTAATAAATGTGCAAATTCATAAAATTTACGTGAAAATGCCCCGTTTACAAGATGGTAACTTGCTTCTTCTACACAGTTCTGCAGTACTCGTTCCCAAATCTCGGTAGCCGAGCCTAAAAAAAACACTCCGAACCCGTCAGGCAAGTTTAAAAGCTCTTTCAAACCCTCAAATGTATCTTGGTAAATTGTTCTAAACTGATTGCTTCGGTGCGAAATAGAAGGGATATTATCGCGCAAGGCAGTTAGAAGATGTTTCTCAACGGTAGGGTAAAGCGCAGCAGGACCTGGAGTAAAATAAATGGCAGACATTCTAAATAAAAATATATATTTTTGCAAAGGTACTAAAAAAATGTAAAATGAGCAAACATAAAATCTTAGATGCCCTCATGGGTTTATCTGTAGGCGATGCTTTGGGAGTGCCTGTGGAATTTATTTCGAGAGATAGACTCAGGCAAACTCCTGTAACAGCCATGATAGGTTATGGCACACATCATCAACCCGCAGGCACATGGTCTGATGATAGTTCTCTTGCCTTTTGTTTAGCAGAAAGCCTTTGCAAAGGCTATGATTTGAACG
>JAYTNK010000162.1:0-2268 GCA_043748375.1 Cytophagales bacterium | reverse complement strand
ATGTGGGAAGTGCCAAAAATTACAGTACTATAATTTTGCCTCCTATACCTTTTTATCGTGTACAAAAAGAAATACAATTTGAAGGCTTGGCATTAGGTAAATTACAACCTTCCAAAGATAGCGCGCTGTTTAATTTGGTGTACTTAGATTTAAGCGATAACCCTGTAGAAGGGGAAATATTCACGCTGCGCAGTTTGAACACAAACAAAATATATAAGACCTTGCCTACCGATAAGGCAGGCAAGGCACAAATCAAAGTGCCTATAGGCGATACTTACAGCTTGGATATCAAATATTTAGCGGGTTTTGCGAAACAAAAAGTAGAGGCCAAGCCCGATTTGTATGTATTGTCTCTAAGCATACAATACCAAAGTTCGGCGGATTGGGAAAAATACCTTGCCTACATGCGCGAAAAAGATATGAAAAAAGAAGCAGATTGGAAAAAACAGGAAGCAGACATGAAAAGAGAAACCGAAGCCTACCTGCAAGAACGTGCCGCCTTAAAACAGCGTTTGGAGCAAGAAATGGCAATAGAAATGGCAAAATACAAGGCACAATATAGCAAAGACAGCCTACAAAATGCCCGCCTACGCCATAAAACAGACAGTCTACAAAATGAAGCCATGCGCCTGAAACGCCTCGAAGCAGAAGCACTTGAAAAACTTTGGGCAGAAAAAGGCTATACATTTGGGACAGACCCTACAGTTACTCAAGTTTTCAAACGAAATCCGCAATGGAAACAAAAGCCTATCATTATGGATGTTACGGGGAGTATGTATCCTTATACAAAGCAGTTAGAAGTTTGGTATCAATTACAACCTCTCACACCTTTTGTATTGTTCAATGATGGAGATGATAAAGTAGATAGCAAAAAAGTGGTAGGCAAGACGAAGGGGATATATACTTGTGAAGCGTGTGATGTCAAAGCGTTGGAAACACTTATCTACCAAGCAAGCAACGCAGGCAGTGGAGGTGATTCGGAAGAAAATGATGTAGAAGCGATTTTAAAAGCCCAAACGCTTTTTCCGCAAGCAACTGAGTTTATTTTGATAGCCGATAACTCGCCTATCAGAGATTATACACTTATTAATCAAATCAAAAAGCCTGTTCGAGTCGTTATTTGCGGAGGTTTAGAAGACGTAAATGTGGAATATTTAAACCTTGCCTTGCAAACTGGCGGCTCTATTCATACGCTTGAGCAAGATTTAGTAGATTTGATAAAAATATCGGAAGGCAAGGAGATTATACTTGATGGCATCAGGTACTTTTTATTACATGGTAAATTCGTACGCTTAAGTAAATTATAAAAAAGCCATCACATAAAGGCTTGTTCATGCGATGGCTTTTTTGCCGTTGTTAGCATTCGGAAACTACAGGCAAGGTCTTTATTTCACACACATTCCACCACTGCACTTTTGCGCCCCCTGTTGTTCGTAGTTTAGCGAAGCGTAACCACGGATTTAATCATAAACGCACGTTTGCAACTTGCCTATTACGATAGCAACAGTACATCGAGTTAATCCGTACTAAAACTAATACAGAAAACAAGAAAATACTTTGCATTTTGCGAGTTGCAAACCTGCTTCCATTCGAAGTCCATAATCGCAGACTGTGGACAACTGGAAAGAATACAAAGAGATTTTTGAGGAAGCAGGGGAAAATATTTTCAGATGGTAGAAAGCCTAAATAATAGCCCTATATGGGTGTAGGCTCTAAAAGTGATTGTACTTGAGCGTATGTCTGTGTTAGATAGAAAATATTTTTAAATAAAATAACACTTAATCGAAAACATTATTCATTATCCAATAGTAATGTATATAAATTAAAACTTTAAAAATTTTTCTAAAATGAAAAAAATATTGTTATCCCTATTAACTGGATTTATTGCTTTGTCTTTCACGGGCTGTGGCGACGCTGGTAAAACCGCAAAAGAAGACACTGCTAATGCGAAAAAAGACACCACAGTGGCAGAGGCGAAAACCAAAGAAGCGGAAAAACCCGAAGCTAAAACTATCGTAGCTTTAGCACAAGGTACAGAAAACCTCTCTACTTTGGTAAAAGCCCTACAAGCCGCAGGTTTAGTAGAAGCACTTAGTGGAGAAGGTCCTTTTACAGTATTTGCTCCAACTAACGAGGCTTTTGCAGCACTTGGTACAACTTTGGACGACCTTTTGAAACCTGAAAACAAGGAAAAATTAGCTGGTATTTTGAAATACCATGTGGTTTCAGGTAAAGTTATGGCAGCTTCTTTGAAAGATGGTCAAAAAG
>JAYTNK010000161.1:0-3522 GCA_043748375.1 Cytophagales bacterium | reverse complement strand
GACATAAAAAGTGAAATCGAAAATGGACTACAAGGACTTGACTATTCTATTGAACACGTTGGAAGTACTTCTGTGCCAAATTTGGATTCAAAACCAATAATTGATATTGACATTATCTATACAAAACAATTAGACTTTGAAAAAATAAAATTGGGACTTGAAAAAACAGGATATTATCATAATGGGAATCAAGGAATTGAAGACCGAGATGTGTTTAAAAGGAACGGTAAATTGACAAATGAAATATTAGACACAGTAAAACATCATCTTTATGTTTGCCCAATTGACAGTAGAGCATTGGAAAGACACATTTTATCTCGAAATTTTTTAAGAGGAAATGAATGAGCTAAGATAAAATATCAGCAAATGAAATATGAATTAGCGAAAAAAGCCAATCCCTAGTGTTCCAAGGTTGTTTTGCTAAAAAACTACTAACTACCTCAAGTTCGCTTCACTAAACTTGAAATAATTAGTAGTTTGTTTTTATAAGATAACCTTGGAACAGTGGGGAAACGTTCCAAGTCAGAAATTTTAATACTATTGCCAATTTATTGGCAGTCGCATTCTTTCTTGTGGGCTACTTTAAGGCATTAGAAGAAGAACTGAAAACGCACCCGTTGGTAGCGTTTTTATACAAATTGGCACTCTCAAAAGGAAAAATAACCATTCATTTTTTGTTTGAAGGCTTACAAAAAGTGGTACACTATCAAGAAGTTAGTATCTGGATAGATGAAAATAATATATCACAACAACTCAACGAATTAATGGAAAGCATCAAAAATCAATGAAAGACGACTTTTCCGAAGTTACCAATGTATAGCCTGTCTTGATTTATTTTTTTAAAAATTATTTTGTAGTTACTGGGAAAAACGCTAAGATTACTTTTTTATTACCGAAAATACAATACGATACACATTCATGACTGAAGCCGAAACCAACCTCATCATCGCCCAAATAGAAGAATTGGGCAACAAAATTATCAAAACGCGCATCACAAATCGTAGTGCGGCTTTTGGATATGCCCGTACAGTTCAGGAACTTTCGCTGAGTATCCAATACGAAAAAGGCATTGCAGAGGCAAAAGTAATGTTTGCAGTAGAAGAATACTTTGGAAAAGGCAATCCCAAAGAAGCCATTAAACACTTAGAAGAAGCTCTTGTGGTCTTAGAAAATACAGATTCTTACGCGCTCACGTGGCTGTACTCGATGTATGGGAATATTTATTGGCGCATGGGCAATTTTGATTTGGGCTTCGAATATACCCAAAAAGCCATCGAAAACGCACGCGAAAGACAAGACGAGATGAGCATGAGCTGGACTTCATACCTTGTGGCAAGTTTTTATTTGGAGATGAAGCAGTTTGAAAATGCTGAAAATGCCTACCAAGAAGTCGTAACAATTTTTGAAAAAATTAAAGATTTGGAAGGTTATACTTCTGCTATGTGTGGGTTAGGCAATGTGGCTTTTGCCCGCAAAAACTATCAAGAAGCCATTGATTATTACTATAAAGCCTTGCCTACCACCCTACAGGAAGCCTTGCCTACCGTAGAGGCTCGCATTTACAATGATTTGGGTGTAGCTTATGAGCAACTGAATGAATGTAAAAAATCTATAGACTATCTCCTGAAAAGCTATCAAATCCGCCTCGATATCAAAAACATACTGGGCATGACTACCACAGAGCTGAATCTGGGTAGGATATACACGACTTTGGGAGATTATGCACAAGCTATTTTTTATTACCAAAAAGCCATAGAGAGTGCTACTCAAATGCTTGCACAACCACGCCTACAGCGTGCCTATCAAGGTCTTGCGGAAGTTCATAAAGCACTCGAAAAACCACAAGAAACACTTGCCTACTACGAAAAATACATGGAAATTCATACTATAGTCGTAGGTGAAGAAAATGATGTCAAGTATGCAAACCTTGAAGCCAAATATGATTTAGAAAAATCTAAACAAGAAGCCGAAATTCATAAGCTCAAAAACATAGAACTCAAGCAGGCAAGCGACCTTATCGCCCAACAAAATATCTATATCATAGAAGAAAGAAGTAAATCTGAGCGACTGCTTTTGAATATCCTCCCCGAAGAAATCGCAGAAGAACTCAAAGAACGCGGACAAGCTACACCAAAGCATTACGAAAAAACAACCATACTATTTACGGACTTCAAAGGATTTACACAACTCGTAGAAAAACTACAACCACAAGACATCATAGAAAATTTGAATACTTGTTTCCTCGCTTTTGATGAAATATGCGAAACCTATAACCTCGAAAAAATCAAAACTATAGGCGATGCGTATATGGCAGTAGCGGGTGTTCCGCTCAAAAACCAAACCAATCCCGTAGATGCTGTAAAAGCAGGACTCGCTATGCAAACATTCATGAAAAAGTGGAAAGCGGAAAAAGAAGCGGCTAACCTGCCTGCGTGGGAGCTAAGAGTCGGGATTCATACAGGCGCACTGATAGCAGGCGTGATAGGCAAAAGCAAAATTGCGTATGATGTTTGGGGTGATGCTGTGAATATAGCGGCACGCATGGAGAGTAGTGGGGAGGCAGGCAAGGTCAATATCTCTGAAACAACCTACAACCTTGTCAAAGAATACTTTCACTGCACGCCGCGCGGACTGATACAAGCCAAAAATAAAGGTGAAGTTCAGATGTATTTTGTGGAAAATTAGCTTATTTTTTTGGCACATTGTGAATGGTTGCAGACTTTGACAAACGTACCAAAAAAGACTCCCAACACACAAGCATTCCCAGCACATGAAAATTAGTAATTTTGATTATTAAGATATTTTATGAATAAAGCCGAAACTAATCTTATCATTGCCCAAATAGATGAATTGGGACTTAAAATTGCCAAAACACGTACCGCAGACTTGGTGGTCGCTTGTGGATATGCCAAAGAGGTTTATGCACTTGCCTCGAGTATCCAATACACAAGAGGTATAGCAGAAGCAGAGGTAATGTTTGCAGTAGAAGCATACTTCGGAAAAGGTGATTCCAAGCAAGCTATCAAATATTTAGATGACGCGCTGGTAGTTTTAGAAAATACAGATTCTTATGCTCTTACCTGCCTATATACAATATATGGCAATATCTATTGGCGTATGGGCGACTTCGAGGTTGGCTTTTACTACATTCAAAAAGGGCTTGAAAAAGCACGTGAGCATCAAGACGACATAAGTATAAGCTGGACTGCCTACCTTTTAGCAGGCTTTTGCTTAGAGATGAAGCAGTTTGAAAATGCCAAAAATGCTTACCAAGAAGCCTTGCTCATCTTTGAAAAAATCAAGGATTTGGAAGGCTATACCTCCACCTTATGTGGACTCGGTAAATCTCTTTTGCCCGCAAAAACTACCAAGAAGCCATTGCCTACTATTATAAAGCCTTGCCTATCGCCCTCGCAGAAGCCTTCTCTACCGTAGAAGCGCGTATTTACAATGACTTGGGTGTGGGTTATGAACAATTAAATGAACCTGAAAAATCCATAGACTATTTCCTGAAAAGTTACC
>JAYTNK010000160.1:0-3905 GCA_043748375.1 Cytophagales bacterium | reverse complement strand
ACAGCTCGCAAACTTTTACCGTAACGTTTGCGCCTACCAGCATAGGTACAAAAGATGCTATTGTAACTATTACCAACAATGATGCAGATGAGGCAAGTTATGACTTTGCTATACGGGGTGTAGGAGCTATTTTAACGACTTTTGCCTCGCCTACAGGCAACGATGCTAATGATGGACTTGCCATAGGCACACCCAAACTAACCATTACCAACGCTATAGCTACAGTAGAAGAAGGTGGCACAATAAACATTGCCGCAGGCACTTATCTTGAAACTGTTACGATAACCAAAAACATAACCTTTGCTACTACAGGCACTGTTACGGTACAAAACCTGACTATAAACGGGGCAGGCAAGACGCTTACTTTATCTGCGCCTTTGCAGGTAAGTCGAGTAGTAGCGTTGCAAGACGGTACTATAGCTTCTAACGGAAATCTTGTGATAGCTTCTAATGCTACTGAAAGTGGTTTGATAGATAACTTTACAACAGGATATGTAGGTACAATCACAGGCAATATTCAAGTACAACGTTATGTACCCAGTAGCATCGCAGGTATTCGTTTTGTAGGCGCACCTGTTTCAGGTGCAACTGCTTCGCAACTCAATGGTTTTCAAGTACGCGCTTACAATGAAAGTGCTATAGTGAGTAGTCTTACACAAGGTTGGCAGAACATAATAGGTACTACTACTTTAAACGCTTTTGATGGATATAGCACTATACAACCCACCACAGGCAATCAAACATATACGTTTACAGGTGTTATGAATAGCGGGTTTTACAACAGAACCCTTACAAGGGGTGCAACTACTTCTTCTGGTTACAATGCGCTTTGCAATCCTTACCCATCGCCTATTCGTTGGACTACGTTGAATACGCTTAATTCTTCAGCAGGCATTACAGGTACTGTCCAAATCTATAAAACTACAGGACTTTCTACAGGTGTGTATGGCACTGTTAATTCTGGTGGAGTTGTTACCAATGGCGCAACGAATATGATACCTTCTATGCAAGCCTTTTTTGTACGCAAAGTAGTCGCAGGAAGTAGCAATTTCACCATTAACAACACGGTGCGTAGCAATGTTTATACAGATAACAATAATTTCTTGCGCGAAGAGGAGAAAACCTTAGTGCGTTTGCAAATGACCAACGGCACGTATGCAGATGAAACGGTATTGTACGCTGAAAAAGACGCTACTCAAAAAATAGACATAGGACTTGATGCAGAAAAATTGGCAGGCGAGGCAGACAAGCCTTATCTATCGTTTGTGCATAATCAACAAGATTGGGCAATCACCGCCTTGCCTACCTTGCCTACGGGCTTGGCTATGCCTATAGCCATACGTGGTAAGGGTATTTATACCTTGCAAGTTACAGAAAAGACGGCTTTGAATGAAAACTTGTATCTCTATGACCGCAAGGCAGGCAAGTTGCACGACTTAGTAGAGGGTTATACATTCCAAGCCAATGGTGCAGAAAACAATCGCTTTGTCTTGTATGTAGGCAAGCCCGCTATCGAACAGTTAGCACAGACAGGTGAGGCAGTGCGTGTGTGGTCTTACGATAAAACTATCTACTTGCATTTTGCAGATATTGACCTTGCCTCCCAAGCACAAGTACAGGTACTCAACGTACAAGGGCAAACAGTCAGCGCCTACAAGAACTTGCAAGAGGCTAATACGCAATTACAAACCACCTTGCCTACAGGCGCGTACATAGTGCGTGTGCAAACTTCGCAGGGCGTTGTAACAACTAAGGTAGTGATTGAATAAAAAACAGTTAGCAGTTAGCAGGGAACAGTTAGCAGGGAACAGTTAGCAGGGAACAAGAAACAGTTAGCAGGGAACAAGGAACAGTGAGCAGGGAGCAAGGAACAGTGAGCAGGAAACAAGAAAAACTGCTAACTGCTCACTGCTAACTGTTCACTGTTCACTGCTCACTGAAAAGACAATGTTTTGTAATAAGACTTCAGAAAACCCATGACTTTTAGTTGTGGGCTTTTTTATAGACTTCTTGCAAATGGTTAGAAAGCCTTGTAAATATATTTTTTCCAAACTAAAAATATAAATATTTTAATGTGAGGGTACAGTGAGGGGTATATTTTTGGGTGCGCTATGTTGCCCTACATACGGTTAAGTCATAACGAAAAATAAATTTAATTTTAGTAAACGCTACTGATTGTATAAACAAAGCGTGTTTTCGTATGACTTTTCCAATAAAAAATATAAATTTTCAAACGTGAGTGCATTTGTAGGGGTGTGTTTTTTGGTTTTAGAGGGGGATTGTGTGTTATTTGCGCAAATAATTGCTTAGAGATGATACGTGTATGAACCTAAAGATAATATTGCTTCTAATGGCTATTACCTTGCCTATATCGGCTTTCTATTTTCAGTACTCCTTGACGAAAGAAATCTGCAAAGACCTTCGCTTTGTCAGGATTTTGCATTATGTATCCCTTGCATCGCTTGGCGTAGTGTTATATTTTGACAAAGGAAATGTGCATTTATTGTTTAGTATTGATGTTCTTTTAAAACTTTTTCTGTTTGTAGTGGCGCTTATTTATGCGGCTGTATTTGCCATTATTTCCAACAATTTTGAAGACCTTGAAACAGATAAAATAAGCAATATTTCGCGCCCTTTGGTGCAAAATACCGTAAACAAAGATTTGTATTGGAAAGCAGGAGTATTTTGCCAACTATTTGCATTGATTTTATCGGCACTTGTTCAAATAAATTTATTGATAGCTATTTTCTTGATTTCTTTAGGCTATTATGTGTATTCTTGTCGCCCTTTTCGATTAAAAAAAATACCTTTCTTAGCAAAACTATTGATTGGTTTCAATTCTTTGGTAGTGGCTGTAGCAGGCTTTGTATTGGTGGGAGGTAAGGCGGCTGACTTTCCCACGATTTGGATATTTTATATTTTAGTTCCGCTTTCGTTGTCTGCCAATTTTGTGGATTTGAAAGATATAGAAGGTGATAGAGCCATGAATGTACGTACTTTGCCTGTGATGTGGGGGGCGCAAAAAGCAACGTTTTTCATAGCTTTTATGACTTTTATAGCCTATCTAATTCCTTGCATTTTATTACAAATTTGGTGGGTGTATCCGCTTACGTTGCTTATGCTGGCTTCGCATATTTATTTCCTTTATGCCAAGCCTTACCGCGAAAAGCCTATTTTCTTCATTTATGTTTCTTCCATTTTTGGGTTAAATATGTTTTTATTCATCAGTAAATATTTTTAAAACTATGTCATCAATCAAACAAAATTACAAAACAATCGTAGCATTGCTTCTTTTAGTTATAGGCGTGTATGCAGTTTGGCTATGCTGTTTTCCAAAACCTGAAAAGCCAGACAAAGTTGCTATACAAAAAGCAATCCACAAAGGCAAGGCATTTTTGAAAAGCCTCCAAACGTATCATGGCGCGATTTGCGATAGTACACATGGGATTTTCAATGTTTGGGAAACTATTTTATCAGCCCAAACATTGTATAACATTGACCAAGATAAGACAGATACTGTTTTGATAAAAGTGCTGCAATATTTGAAAAAAAGCGAAAATGCTGAAGGGCTTGTTTGCCATAACAATACCAACACAAATAATTATTGTATCGAAACAAGTTCCATATATTTACAACTATTAGCGGATTTGGTAGGCAAGGAAAAAATTAAAGACCGTGCAGATGCCATAGCACGTTTGCAGCTAAAAAATGGCTCATGGCTTATAGGCAACCCTGATGTGAAAGAAGCTCTTAGCTTTCCTACCGCTACAGCCTTTGCTATCAACGTTTTACAAAAAGCTAACACGCCTATCCCCTATCCCAAAGAGGCTTTAACTTGGTTGGTAGGCAAGCAAAGAGAAGAAGGTCATTGGAGTTTCACATGGGAATATTACGACTTGCCTGCC
>JAYTNK010000159.1:0-2302 GCA_043748375.1 Cytophagales bacterium | reverse complement strand
ATAATACCCCCTTTTTTTGACCAAAGATAAACATTTTTTTACAAGCAACATTTTTGCGTAAGTCCTAACCTACTTGGATTGATGACCGGCTTCATTGCCCAATGCCTAAGTGCTTGGAGTAGTTACGCCAGTGTCGAAAAACTTATTGCCATCAAGGTACAACACCCCGATGCCTTGCTAAGCATTACTTGCGCCCTTCTATTTTTTATCGAGGTACTCAAGTTCTTTTTGGTGCATATTTCCCTGCGCGATATTTTTGGCATCAAACCTACTTACCCTTACCCCTTGATTTTGATTGCCTTACTGGTGTCAAGTGCTAGCATCTACTTAAGCATTTCAGGTAGCACCGAGCTTGCTCAAGACAAAGCCCAAGAGCAAAACCTCACCACCGAGCAGGCGAGTAAAGAGCGTGCGCTAAAACAAGAAATTGCCAACATTCAAAATTCAGACGCATACAAAACCATCACTTGGGACGGGGCAGGCAAGACCTCCAAACTACTCACACAGGCAGGCAAGGAACTTGTCCAAAAACGTGAAACGGAACTCGACAGTTTGCGCAAAACCTACCAACGCAAAACCCAAATATTCCAAACCCAACAGGCTGAAAATATCAAAAAATATAATTACTTTTTTGCGATATGGGAAGCCCTATTTTTACTTGGCACCTGTGGTGTTTTTTACTACAAAAGAACTTGCACCATCGAAAAAGAATTGGTAGGTGAGCTTCAAATTAAAAGCCAAAATACAGCCCCTGAAACAGTAGCTACAGCGAAACTTGGAGTACTGCAAAGCACTGTAAACCAACTCGCCCAAAATCTGCAAAGTGCTGTAAAGCAAATGCAAGAAATAGCCCAAAATAAACTCCAAACGCCCCTTTACAGCGAGCTTCACAGTTCTTTACAGTCCTTTGAAGTAGCTGCAAATGACACTGTAGGCAAGCCGCAAGAAGCTACAAATTTAGAGGAAAATAAAAGTCCCCCCTCTCTTTTTGGAGAGGCTGCAGGCGGTGAGGCGCAAATAGATACTGAAAGACTTTTTCAGGAACTGTTAGCCAAGTATTCAAACGGAAACGCGAGCTATTTACGCAAGTATCAAAAAGCAGTAGAGTTTATCCTAAAGCTCAAAATCCAAAACTTGCCTACTGCCGAAATATGCGAAAAAATCAAAACCAAATTCAAAATTTCTGCCTCCACTTTTTTTGGCATTTGGAGGCTCATTAACAACACGAAAACCGAGTAAATTTATGCCTATCATACGCGAAAATTACCCCGAAGATTGGGAGTTGAGAAGCCAATTTATTCGCTTCTATAGGGCAAGAAACAAATGCGAATTTTGCGGAGCAGAAAATTATATGCCACACCCACAAACAGGGAGCAAAGTAATTTTAACAGTGGCACACCTTGACCACAACACCCAAAACAACAGCTTTTTCAACCTTGCCGCGCTTTGCCAAAAGTGCCACAATAATTACGACCAAACCAAACGCATAGCCAACAGGCGAGCCAAAAGAACCCGTTTCCAAATTAAACTTTTCTCTGAAACATAAAAAAAAACCTCATTTGAGGGCTTTTCTGTTTACTGTTTGTTCAGTGTAAAATGAAGCGTTACATTTACTTTGGGGTGTGTTTGCACACAGATAAAAGTAGCAGTATTGCCACTTACATTGAAGTTCGTAAGGGCTGTAATGCCATTGGGCGCGCCACTTGAAAACGTAAAAGTATTGCCTGACTTTGCCCAATTGCCTGCAAAAGAAGCCACAAAAGGCAAGGGCATTCCCGAAACGGTATAAGTACCATTATCGTCAGTAGTGCCATCTATCACGATTTGAAAATTGGCGTAAGGCTGTCCTACATATCTAAGATTACCACTTACTCATAAAAACGAACCACTCACGGGACGTTGCGAGTGGTTCAGTTTCTGGTGTCATTTTGTTTATGCTACAAAGTACATAGCGACTTCGCCTTTGTTTTTAGCTTTTATCTTGTGTTGATTAAGCCTATAAGTTTTTTTTTACCTTATAGGTTTGCAAACTACCTGAGTAATACTATCATTTATTTTTAATGCACCTAACAGCTTGATAGCCCCTCTTTAGATTAGAGAATTTTGTAATTCCTATCTCATTTTCATGTAGCTGGAAGTAGTAGGCATTTTCTGTATTTTCAGATGTAGATGTCCAAAAAAATGCACGACTCCCTAAAAAATTTATCTTTTGGGTTTCGGGATGTCCTACGCCTGAAGGATAAGCTTTAAATAGTTCGTCTTGTCCCCATTTTAAAGACCATCCTTTTTTTGTTTTCAGTTT
>JAYTNK010000158.1:0-2342 GCA_043748375.1 Cytophagales bacterium | reverse complement strand
GAATGCTGTCAAGCGTAATCATATTGCCATCTTTGGCTGTGAGTTGGGCTTGTGCTGGTAAGACCCAAAGGCATATTAGGAAACAGCCTATTATTTTGGCAGAAGCAGAAAACATATACACAGTATTATTTATTAAAATTTTAGGGCAAAGATACGCATTTTCCCCTAAAACTATCAAAATAAGCAACAAGCCATTCTCTCTTTTCCTTTGATTCGTGTTACACAAAATTAAAGATTAGCAATTTCCAACTATATAGCATAAAAGAACGTTATAATCAAGTAACGCATTAGTAAAATTAAAACTACTTCCATGTCTTCTAAAATCATTCGCTTATTTGGCTTTTTGGCATTGCCTGTCGTATATTTGCTTTGCCGTCCTTACCTGCTTAGTTTGGCGGAGGATTGGGAATGGGCAACTCTTTTAGCGGGGATATTGTTGTTGGGGTTAGAGATTTTCGTCATACCTGGCTTTGGTGTGGCGGGTGTTTCCGCGTTCTTATTGATGTATGTAGGCATTGTGTTGGTGATGCTGAACAACAAAGGGACGGATTTTTCAAGCATAACAGCCAATGAATTTTCGCGTGCCTTGATGATAGGTGGCTGTTTATTAGTGGCTTTGATAATAGCACTTTTTAGCTTACTACCTAGCATTTTGCGTAGTAAGCACTTCCAAAGTTACACAGAGGGCAGTTCCTTAAACAAAAGCCAAGGGTTTGTTTCCTTGTTAGACCTTCCCAAAATGGTAGGCAAGCAGGGAATTTCCGAAACTATTTTGCGTCCGAGTGGCAAAATAATAGTAGAAGACAAGCTCTATGATGCCACAACGCTGGGGGATTTTATCTCCAAAGGCGAATCCATAACTGTTATTGGACAGAGTGGTGCCTTATTGCGTGTAAAAAAAGATAGTTCTATATAGTTACCCCGTTTAGTGTTTGGTAGGCAAGTTTGCTTATATAATCCAATTTATTGTGGAACGCCTGATTAGGCAATACACCTTGTTGGTTTTCAGAAAGTTCGGGCAGAATGCCATGTACAAAATACATGTCCATTTCGCCCTTTCCTTTTACGGTCAGTTTGCCTCTGTATTCGCAAACAAAGAAGTCTTTAGCATATTCGTACGTATTTTGTGAAATATTGACCTTGCCTACCACACCGTTGCTTTCCATACGAGAAGCAGAATTAACTGCGTCTCCCCAAATATCATACGCAAATTTTTTCTTGCCAATCACCCCTGCGATAAGTTCGCCTGAATTAACACCCAAGCGTAATCGCCAATATTCTTTGCCTTGCGCGACTGAATCAGCGTGTTTTTGGTTCATGTAAGCTTGTATTTCTATGGCAGCGAGTACGGTATCTATGGGGTTTGTCGTATTTGCAGTTGGCACTCCGCCCGCGCACATATAAGCATCTCCAATGGTTTTTATTTTTTCAAGCCCGTATTTTTCAATAATTTTGTCGAAGATTTCAAAATTATCATTGAGTTCGGCTACTAAGTCGGCAGGCGATAGCTTGGAGGCTATTTGGGTAAATCCTTCAAAGTCAGTGAATAAAACTGTAGCAAGTTTATAATAATGCGTGTCAGTTTTGCCTTTTTCCTTGAGTTCTTGGGCAATTTCTTCAGGCAAAATATTTTTCAGTAATTCATCTGCTTTTCCTTTTTCGACTTCCAACATCTCTAAAGTTTCTTTTAGATTTTCATGTTGGGCTTCTATTTCTTCTTTTTGTTGATTGATTTCGAGGGTGCGTTCTTGTATGCGCTCTTCAAGATTAGAGTTCAAGTCTTCTAAGTCTTCGGCTTGTGCACGTAGTTCTTCTTGTTGTTGCTGGAGTTGCACGTTGGCAGAAGCTATTTCCTCTTGCTTTGCTTGCGCAAGGCGCGTGGCTTCTTCGGCTATGGCAAGCAGGCGTTTCACTTCCTCATTCTGTTCGGTAGCGTGTATATATGTGGCAATAATTTTAGTAGCGTGTTCAAGGAAGAATTTTTGCGGTTCGGTATAGTTACCAAAATTGGCTAACTCCATCACGCCACAAAGTTTATCTTCATGCAACAGTGGCAAGGCATACAGCGCAAGCGGTTTATCTTGTACCAAGCCTGTTTCTATCATAGCTTCGCTCAATTTGATGTTTTTGAGCATAATAGGCTTCTGCTCAAGGGCTACCTGCCCTATTAAGCCCTCACCAATTTTATACTCATTAGAGAGGCGACTGCGTTCTGAAAAAGCATACGAGCCGTACAAAATCATGGTTTGGGTATTATCATTGAACCAATAAATCGCTCCTTGCGCTGATTCAGTAAATCGCGCCACAAAGCTGGTAGATTTATTGCAAATGCCCTTAACCGT
>JAYTNK010000157.1:0-4905 GCA_043748375.1 Cytophagales bacterium | reverse complement strand
TTTGTTAAACAAATTTTGCAACTTTGACCCATGGTAGTCGTAAAGCTGCCCGAAGCACTGAATAAAGAAGAATACAATGAATGCACTAGAGTTTGATTCCAAGATACAAGGCCTTTCGAGGTTTCTCAGGCCATTTGCATTGAAGCTCACACGCGATTCCGAGGATGCGGATGATCTCATGCAAGAAACGATGCTGAAAGCGATCACCAACCGTGAGAAATTTGCTGATGGAACGAACCTCAAGGCTTGGTTGTACACGATTATGAAAAACACGTTTATTACAAACTATCAACGTGTATTGAGGCGTGGTACTTTTATCGACTTTACAGAAACCAAGCACTTCATCAATTCGCCTGAAAATACAACAGACAACCTTGCCTACAGCGAGTTTGCGCTTACCGACATCAATAAAGCGATTGAATGTCTTGAAGATGCTTACCGTACTCCGTTTATGTTGCACTATCGTGGTTTCAAATATCATGAGATAGCTGATAGGCTCAATATTCCCATAGGTACGGTTAAAAATCGGATTCATATTGCGCGTAAAGAACTGAAAGACAGTCTTATGCAATATGCAAATTAAAGTATAAAACAAAAATAGTATTTTTACTGATAAAAAAACTATTTCTTCTATTGATTTAACCTTACTAAAAAACCACATATATTAGGGTTTTCGGTCTTTAACTCGTAACTATTAATAGTTATTTGGTGTTTGAATAGACCCACGCCATACAAGTCACCAAAACGAGTTAAGTGTATGGCTTTTAAGATTTTATCATGGGCAGTTTGCGTGCCTTGCAAGGTTTTTGGTGCGCCATTTGGTGCAAATGCTACTATAAAAATTTGATAATCTTGTTCGGTAGTGTTTAATGCAAGTGAGCCAAACTGAATATCATGATAGTAAAATCCCGTAACATACAAACAATTTGCCTTTACGTCCCATGCCAATGCAGAACCTCTACTTTCGCCTGAGCTTTCTGCACCTTTTACCCAAATAAGATTGCCAAGAGATGAGTATTTGGCAATAAAACACGTTTCAATAGATTGTTTATTGTTTTTTTTGCTGATTTGCAAGCCTTTAAAATCATCAAACATAGCTTGTCCTGTTTTGTGTTTGCCACTTTCACTCCCGCGAAAGTTGCCTGTAAGATACACACTCCCCAAAGTATCGGTAGTTATGGCTTGTACTTCAGCTTGATTGGCTATAGACTTTGCCCACACAACCTCGCCTGCTGGCGTAAACTTAGCTAAAAAAATATCAGTAGTAAAAGCCATGCCTTCTCCCGCGTATGTTTCGCGCCCGCTTGTCATGGGCATATTACCCAAAAAACCCACACCGCAAAGTGTGCCTGTAAGTATTACATTGCCTTTGCTGTCCATTGTGGCACTCCAAACAGAGATGCCCGTTAGCTCATCTTGCCCTGCTGTTCCTTGTGTAACCCACAACAAATTGCCTGCTAAATCAAATTTTGCAAGGTAAATATTTTTAAATTTGATGGGGCGCAATGCAAACTCGCCGATTTGTAACAGCCCTACAAAATTACCTGTTAGGCATACGTTTCCTGCCTCGTCAGCCACAAGTCCTCCCACAAGCGCATCTTTCTCTGCCTTAAAAGGCTTTATCCAATCAAAAGAACCTGTAGAGAGGTCTATTTTCGCCAAATAACTTGAATAACTACCATACGCTGTTAGTTCTACAGCATCAAGGGCAAGTGTTTGTTGAAATTGCCCTGCTATATACAACGCTTGTGGGGACATACACATTTTTTTGATGGGTTGCGTGAACTGCTTAATCCAAACGGGTTTGCCTGTGCTGGGTTCATATTTCATCAAAAAGTATTTGCCTTTTTCTGCCTCGATGTACACATTATCTATTTTAAGATAATTTTGAAAATTACCCGTTACATACCAATAGCCTTGCGCATCAGTTTGCATCATTTCAAGTGCGGAGGGTTGATTACCTGAAAGTACCCATAAGTTTTCTTGCGGATAGGCAGGCAAGCTCAAAGTAATGAGCAATAAAAAATTAAAAATAGTTTTTTTGAACATTATACGATTAAATGTACGTCATTAATAATCAAACCAAATAGATACTAGACTTCTTGCGAAAGTGCCTTTCCTCTCTCTCAAAATGGAGAGAAGGCAGGGTGTGAGGCTTTAAAAAAGACTTTCGCAAGAAGTCTACTATTGGTTTTGAGATTTGTAAATACTTATTTTTAGATTATTTTCAAGAAAAAAGCTTTAAAAATTGTTTAAAAAACCAGTTTTTTTCTGCATTTGCTGTATAGGTGAGTACTTTATCAGCAGTACCTGTGAGGTCTTTAATTTCGCTAACGACTTGTTTATACAGTTTCATGTCTTCACTGTTTGTATCGCCTTCTAAGTTTTCGGTCATTCCCTCAAGTGCGCGGCGCAAAGGGTCGAGTTCGCGCTTTTTACGTTCACGAATAATACATTGCACCACAGTAAAAATATCTTTTTCGGCAAAAAAGTATTCTTTGCGGTCGCCCATTTTGAGTTCCTTGCGTACTAATCCCCATGCGATAAGTTCGCGCGTGTTCATATTGGTATTTCCTCGTGAGAGGCTTAACCTCTCCATAACTTCATCAGCACTTAATGCTTTGTGTGAGATAAGCAGCAAGGCGTGAATTTGCGCCATAGTGCGGTTTATCCCCCAATTACTACCCAATGTACCCCATGTTTGAATAAATTGTTCTTTAGCTTCGTCTAATTGCATGGTTGTTATAGATTATCAAGTCGTTTTACTCGGCAGGCGTAATGGCATATACACGCCAATATGGTTCGTACAATTTAGTTTTTGCATTATAAAGCACTTGTTTATACGCTTGTAGTGTAACCATTTTGCCTTTATATTTTTTGAAGTCTTTTATAAACTCTTCGCCTTCTTCGGGGCGCTCAAGGCATACAAATCGTTGTTCTTCGGGCTTGCCTGCCACTTCGGTGCGCTCTACGACCAAAAACGTATAATTTTTATTTTCTATGGACTTCAGTTTTACTTTTATTTTTTTATACGATTCATTTATTTCTGGGCGTGCTTCCCTAACGCTTATTTCTGCAATGGGATGCACTATTTTACTCAAAGAATCTTGTTCAGCTTTCTCTTTCTCTTGTGCATTTTTGATAGCTTCTTGTGTTTTAACAGCGGCATTTACGAAGAACTTAAATATATAAGGACAATCTCGCATACCATACATGAGCATTACAGGCGAGAATAAAGTCATTAGTGCAGGTAGTGGAGGATTATTTGACGACAGGGTTATAAAAAAAACTGAGTCGGGCGTGGCTTCCAAACCTAAGTCTATTTTGCGCACTTTCATTTTTGTCAATAAACAATTAAACGCATCCTCTGTGGTTTTAATAGTTTGGGCATCTGGACGACCCGCTTGTGAGGTACCAAGATGCTCAAAAGGGATTATAACCTCCTCCAATTTGTCAAAACAGTGGCAAGACTCTTGCACCATTTTCTTCATGATAACTGTGTCAGATTTCATTTGGGAATAGGTAGGCAAGATGCTTAAAGCACTTATCACTATACACAGACATACTGTGATAAAACATTTCATAAATTTTATTTCTGGTTTATAAGGTTTTCTAATAAATCGGGGGATATATTAAGTGTTTGTATTTTTTGGGCATTTTCTGCGAGTTCGCGGAAAGCAAGCGCGATGTGCATTTTGGCATTGCCTGCGTCCTTGCCTATTGCCATGAGGGTTTTCCAGTCCATGTCTTGATAAGGTTTTAGCATAGCTGTAAGTTTGTAATTTTGCCCATCAGCCTCTCTTTTTTCATTTTCAAGTTTAACATCAAGCAATTTTTTCTGCTCTACTTGGTTGGATATAGCTTCTTGCATCTGAAGGCGCGTGAGTTTATATTCGCTTTCTTGTGTAAGAAACTTAGTTTCCATTTGTTTCTCCACAATCTGCTTACGTTTTTCTTCTACAGCAATTTCAGTATTAAGTTCACTTTCTTTGATTTTACGTTCTTGCTCTACTGCAAAATTTCGGCGCGTATAAATAGCTTGGTCAGCTTCTTGTTGCACACTTTCGCGGGTTTGCGCTTCGAGGGCACGTTCCATATCTGGGGTAGCTTTTACAGCAATAACCGTAACGCTAATTGGCTCAATACCAAGCAATTTGATAGCTTCAGAGGCTTGAATACCATTTTTAATAGTTTCCTCTATACGTTTAGCACTGCGCAAACCCTCTTTTAAAGTAAGGCTTTGAATAAGTGCGGAGGTTGCTGTTTGAGCTTCGTTGCTAAGTCGTTGCGTTATTTTTTCAGCATCATTGCTTTTATAATCACCTTTGGCATTTACGCTAAAGTCCAACAAATCGGCTAATTGTTTAGGATTTGTAACCTTGTAGGTAATTTGCCCTTGTATCGAAATCGTTTGAAAATCGAGTGTAGATTCATTGAAATAGAACTGTACATCATTGCTACCCAATGGAATAGCCACGAGGGAAGAGTTGTAGGCAAGGTAAAAAAAAGACAAGCCACGCCCTTCTTTTTTCAACTTTCCGCTTGCATAATGCAAGACGTAGGTCATGGCATCAAATTTTATATAATTTACTCCAAACATATTGTTGTTTTTTAAAATTGTAAAAGGCAAATATAGCTTTTTCTCGCGTAAAAACCAATATGTAGGCGTTTAATTTTTTGGTTTTTAGAAAGTTGGCTTATAGGGCAATTAGGCTATTTTTTAAACAGATTCCGTACTACACTTATCGACAACAGACAGCCTTTGCGAGGAGTTGTGGATGAGCGAAAGGTCGGTATCGAAGTGTAGCTATACACATACGAAATTGGTTTTGGGATATGACTTTTCGCTTACCCCACGTTTCACGTGGGGCTATTCATAGTTCAACCCCATTTGGGGTTGTCTAA
>JAYTNK010000156.1:0-2516 GCA_043748375.1 Cytophagales bacterium | reverse complement strand
CGGATTGGAAAAATCATTTACCTTGCCTGAATAAGTAGCATCTATGATAAGAAACCCATCTTTGTAATCTACCACAGGACAATGCTCTGATTCTATCGTGCCGTTTGCTTCTGTATAATAAAAATGTGTTCCACGCTTCAAAATATCGTAAATCTTTTTTGAGTCAAGTTGCATAAATTCTAACTTAGGCATTTGGTCAAATAACGCAAATTTAATTTTTCCTTTTGTCTTGTGATAACGCGATAAATTCAACTGTGATTCTGTCAATTTATACCCTCCTTCATTACTGGGGTGAAAATAATACCTTGCGACATCTAAAAAGTCATATTCATACAAAATCTTGCCTATATCGGCAGGCAAGTTCGTATTCAAAGGCATATTCTTGAGGGTTTGCTCAGTAGGTATTTTGTGCTTGTTTGCCTCATAAAAGGCTTTTAGATTGTATGCGGCATCGCCTGGAACTGCTTCCCACTGCGTTTTGTAAGGAATGTCATCATTGCTTGTAGGAGTACTGTTGATTAGATTTGTATTGGATGTGGGCGCAACAGCATCAAAATAGCGCGGAATAGCCATAAAAGCTACCCTATTCCTTTTCGGGTCATTCAACTTGCCTACCTCGCCTGTACTGAAATCTATGACCAAAAAGCCATTTCTATAATCTACTACAGGATAATCCATATACGAGTCCGCCATATCTTGCTGTAAGCAATAATACGCCTGTCCCGATTTCTTTTTGATGGCTTTGGGGAAATTCATGTTATTGTCCAAATACTCCAACATAGGTGTGCCACTTACTCTACAAGAAAACACCAAAACACCCTTCGTAGGACTTTCGCGCTGTAATTTTAAGATTCCTTCATCACGCATATATCCATCAGGCGATATCGCAAAATCATAATGACAAACCTGTAGCCAATCGTATTGATAAAGCTCTTGCGCGAGTTCGGCAGGCAAGTTGGGATTCAGAGGCATATCACGAAGTACCTGTAGCGTAGGAATTTGTGCTTTTTTAGCATTGTAAAAACTCATGACCTTGCCTGCGATTTCATTTGAGTAGCGTTTTCCCAAAGCAGGCACCCCATCTGTCCCGCCTCCGCTTGGGGCAGGCAAGGTACTAGTAGAAGTGCTGTTATTATTCTGTAAATCGACCTTAAAAGTTTTGGGAATAGCAAGCCAAACTTGCCTGAAGCGGTTGGAATTTGAGAGGTCATTGATGCGTGCCGAAAAGCTAATATCTACTATTAACATACCATTTTTGTAATCCACCATAGGATAAAACTCAGGCTCTACACTTTCAGATTTATTTGAATAATAAAAATGTGTGCCTTTTCGCTGAATCACTTTGGCTGTGCTATGTACTTCCTCAAAATTTAGTCCTGGCGCACCTTTAAAATTTGGAAAAAATTGAAAAGCTATCATACCTTTGGAGGTATTATGCCTGTAGTACCCATAAAATGACTTGCCTGTACTTTCGTAACTATCTCCGTCGGGATGGAAGTCATAACTTGCGACCTTAAGCCAATCATACTTCAGCAGTGTATCTGTCAGCATAGCAGGCAATTTGGTATTCAGTGGCATATTCCGTAACGTTTCGCGGTCAGGTATGCGGGCTATATTTGCTTGATAAATCCGATTGATATACGCCGCTATGTCGCGTGGATATTCGGTGTACTTGGCAGGCAAGGTCGATATTTGTTCCTCCTGTGCGTAGGCAAGTTGCAGACTTGCCATAAGCATAACTAAAAAAATACGTAGCGTTTTCATGGGATTTGAGTAATTTTAACTATAACGTCCAAATATAGCACTTGTTTGGTAATAGAAAGTTAATAAAATAAGGGACATAGAATTGCATCTTAGTTCTACTTCGGTAGCCCAAACCCTAACTCCCAAGCCCAAATAACAATCCTAAAAAATTTTGTAAAACCCTGCTTCCTATTTCTGCACTTTTTTCTGGATGAAATTGGACTGCCCAAAAATTATCTTTTTGTAGGGCAGGTGTGAAAGGCAGTATATATGCTGCTTGAGCTATACTATATGGACTTGGCTCTACATAATAGCTATGCACAAAATAAAAATAGGGTTTGGCAGGCAACCCTTTCCAAATGGCATTTTTGGCAAGCTCAATCGTATTCCAACCCATATGTGGCACTTTGAGTCTATCCATATTGATAGGAAATCGTTTTACTTTCTACTTTCCTTATCTTTACCATTCATTTTGTATAAAACTTAGCACTTATGCAAAGCAAGGTTAGCCAAAAACTCCCAACTTTTTTCCTATCTTTGCCCTTGCCTACCATAATATGTAGGCAAGAAAATATATGGAAAAAGATATTTTTGATTATATCCATTTGAATTATTGGAATTTATTATCGCCTACTGAAGAACAACGCCAAATATTTCGCAAGTGCCAAGATGTTTCTACCTTTTTGTATAGGCTAAAAATTTTTGAAAATTATCTTAGTGAGGAAGATATCCAAAATTTCCGAGAAGAACTAAATATAGAGAACGGAGACATC
>JAYTNK010000155.1:0-15575 GCA_043748375.1 Cytophagales bacterium | reverse complement strand
CACGAACGAGAAACTCGCTTTTCAGACCTATTGACTATGTATGTTTCTAAGGGGGGAAATAAAAAGGAAGCCTCTAAAACTATCAAAAATTTTATTCTTTTTGCGCTAAAAAACAATCTGATAGTAGGTTTTATAAAATAGAGTTCTTGCAAAAGCGCGCGCTCTCAAATCGGCTGTTTTTTAAAAATTACCATAATCTTCTGTTTGCGTCAGTTGCGCCCAACGTGCAGAAAGTACTTTTGCATAATCAAGTGATTGTAAGCCATACGCACCTATAGAATATCCTTCGTTTACCTCTACGAGAAGCGTTTGTCCTTTGTCGGTTATGCCAAAGTCTATAGCATAGCCGTTAGGGGCAGAAACGAACATTTTTACGGCTTCTTCAATCACTCGATAGTCAAAATGATGTTTCCAATGACCTTTGTAGGGGCGTGCATCTATAATATTGCCGTAGCGTACAAAACAACGCCATTCAGCCAAAAAATTTACAGGTTCAGCACACCAAACTTCAATATCTTTATCTTGCCTGCCACACCCTATCAAATCTTTGGTGCTTTGTACCAAAACGCCCGTGAATTGCTTGAGGTCATGTACAGGTTTTATAAAAACGCCCCATTTATCGGGGTTATTCGCTATGGTGTTTACAGTAGATTTCCAGATTTTCCTACCCAAAAAGGGAGATAATTCTGCTGGATAATTAAAACTTGGTAAATCCACTATGCCCAAGCTACGCAAAACGCATTGCACCGCATCAATATACCCTACGACTACATTGTCAGGTTCATTGCCTTGAATGTCATGCCCATGTTGATAATAGGCTATTTCCCAACCCATTTTCCTAAAACCATCGAGTGCGATAAAAGCATTCACATTTTGGCATTCGCCGTCTGTACCTTTTTGAATATAGGCTTTCATAGTGGGATTGTTTATTTAAACTTTCAAGATGATTTGACACCATGCTAACGGGGTTCAGCTTATTGTGGACGTAAACCACAGGCTAAAAAGCCTGTTGTTTACGTTATTTGCGAAGAATCTTATCTTTTAAGTAACTCGGTTGCCTTGCCTGCCCTAATAATTTACGGCTACTTTGGGCAAGGCGTTTTGTACGCGTTGTCGCTCCTCGATTGACAATTTGTTGTTTGTAAGATTAAGTTCGCGCAATTTGCTTAATTGTTGTAAGTCTTGCGCCATATTTTCCAACTGATTGCGGGCAAGGTCTAACCGTTCTAAGTTTTTCATATTAGCCAATGAAGCGCAAATATTCGTGAGTTGATTATTGCGCAAATTTAGCTGTGAAAGAGAGGATAAAGCACATACTTCAACCCCTATTTCACGCAAAGCGTTGTGCGATAAATCGAGTTTTTGAAGCCTTACCAAATTGGGTAACACATGAAAAAAGCCTTTGAAATCTAATTTAGGTACACCACTTAACTCTAAAACTTCGAGCATATTAAGTTGTTTGAAGTTATCGGGCAAATCTATAAGCGGGTTAAAACTAAGCGACAACACCCGCAAGTTGGTAAGATTACCAAATTCTGCAGGCAGTTCTTTCAATTCATTTTCGGCTAAATACAGTTCTTCAAGTTGGGTAAGCAGGGTTAATTCACGTGGAAATACTCTTAAGTCGGAGCGTCTGATGTCCAACGTTTTGAGCTTATCTAATTGCAACAGCGATAATATCACACTGCGCCAATTTAAAATAGGATTGATACCAATACTCAGTATCTCTATATTTCCCAATTCGATAACACTTGGTGGAATATCAGTTAGGAAGTTATGAGATATATTTAATATTTTTAGTTTGGTGAGTCCGCCTATATTTTCGGGTAGTTCGCGTAATTGATTAAAATACAAATCTAACACTTGTAAATTTTTGAGTTGCGTAAACTCTTTAGGCAGGTGTGTAAGGTGATTGGATTGCAAATACAGCTCGCGGAGAGCCGTCAATTTAACAATTTCTATAGGCAGTTGCTGAAAGTTATTGCCTTGTAAATACAGCGATTGCAAAGAGGTGAGCAGGGCTATTTCGGTAGGCAAGTAGCGAACATTGTTGTGGCAATACGAAAGTTTTTTGAGGTTTGGCAAGTCTTTCAAGGCATATAAAGCACCCTGCATATCCAAGGTAGGATTATAACTAAGGCTTATCTCCTCTAAAGCTACAAGACGCGACAAGTTGCGCGGTAGTTGTTGAAGTTCGTTATTGCTTACATCTAAAGTACGCAAATGCAAAAACTTGCCTACCTTGTATGATATGCTGTCAAGATTTTGATTGCTCAAGTCAAGGTGTATTACCTTATCGGGGGTTTTCAGTGCCTCTTCAAGAGAAGTAAATACTTTCTCATTCAGCTCCCATTTAGCAGGCGGGGTTTGTTTATCTTGCGCTTGTGCTGATTCTCCATATAGGCAAGCTAAAAAAAATAAAATGAATAGGTGTTGCATAAAGTAGTAATGGGTTATGAGTGCATTTGTATTTTATACGTAGAAATCAAAAAAAGTAAGTCTTTTTCGCTAAATAAAGTCGAAATATAGCTTTATTTGCACAAAAAAACTTTCATGAAACAGTTTGCCTACCCTCTTTGCTTTGTTTTAACAGTTTTGATACTTGCCTGCCAACCCACCACAAAAGACAAAGACAAAGAGAATTACGATTGCCAGCATTGTGGAATGCCCTCACAAAGTTATCCACTATGGCACGCTAAAATTATCCTTGCCTCCCAAAACAACACCTACTGGTTTTGTTCGCCCCGTTGTATGTTTTCGCGCTATCACAAACACATGAAGCCGACAGAAGCCAAAGAAATATGGGTAAAAGATTATTACACCCAAAAATTTATATCCGCAAAAACTGCTTTTTTTGTAGTAAACAGTCAAATATTGGGGCCTATGGGTGCTGACCTCGTGCCGTTCTCTGAACAAAAAGATGCGCAAGCCTTTGTACAAGAGCATCAAGGGAAAGCCATTTTTTCTTTTCAAGATGTTACCTATAAAGTAGTAGAGCAGGCAGGCAAGTAGGTTTGCTTTCTGCACATCTTGTGTGGGCAGGCAAGAAAAAAAATAAAATCGCACTAAAGTACTTTTAGCGCGATTTTATTTTTGCTTTAAGGAATAACTACTGTCTTTTTCTGTACACTGTAGGCTGAAAAATAACCCAACGCTCCTCCTGAAATATTGGAAAGAGGATTGGCAGGTGTAGTGCCACCACCATCAGTAAGTTGCGATAATGCAAAGAAATAATCATGAATAGGCTTATCGATACAACGCATTTCTACAATAAGCTCATTACCTTTTTTTATTTCTAAATTCTGGCTAAAGATAGCTCTTTCGTTAGGGATTCCATTACTTACATTATCATTGAAAATAATATACTCGCCATCTTTTTTATTATTCAAGGATTGAATAAAGCGGTAACAATTTCCGAATACGATAGGGTCATTAAAAAGAGGTACTACATAAAAGGTTTTTTCTTGGTTGGGTGCGTTGAATATGTTCTCTTCAATACGCAAACCATCTAAGGGAACAACAGGAGGCATGGTGCTTGAGGCTGTATAGGTTTTACCTTCATATACGATGGTGAGTTTATACGTCTTGCCTACCTGCCCTGTCATAGGGAGCGTTTGATAAATTCCAGGTGAGGTTTGAAGAAGGTTTTCGCTCCAACCTGCTCCATCTGAAACAGTTACACTCGCTGTTGTTACCGCAGGGTATTGGTTGGGTGCGCTAAAACCAACCGTTTTACTCATTTTTATGGTTTGCGCGCCTTGTTCATTGCTGATATTGCCTTCTATCACAAGACGCGTACCCGCTTCTTTAAGGTCAATGGTTATTTCTTTCTCACAAGAGGCTAAAGAAAATAAAACGAATATAAAAAAAATATTTTTCATTGAATTGAGGGTTGAGGGTTGAAAGATGAGGGTTGAAGGTTGGAGGTTGAGGGTTGAGGGTTCAACGCTCATCTTTCAACCTTTCAATACATTAAAATTTGAAGTTATAGGTAACGCTTGGTATCCATCTGAAGAGTGCTGTTTGGATAACTTGCGTACGTGACGCGTCATTAGGGTCTTCTTGAAAATCTATCAAGTAAGCATTTTGGCGACCATACGTATTATAGATACCAAAATTCCATGAGCCTTGAAATCTACCTTCGCGTTTTCTTTCATACACAGCACTGAAATCTAAGCGGTGATAGGCAGGCATACGATAACCATTGCGTTCTGTATAATAATTGGTTACATTACCATCTATTTCATATTTACCGCTCGGAAATGTTACCGCATTGCCTGTATAATATACAAATACACTCGACAGCGACCATGTAGTCGAAAGTTGGTACATGGCAACTATAGAAAGGTCATGCAGTCGGTCTTGTCTTGCTTTGTACCACATACCATCATTGATACCATCTATTTCGCGTTCGGTGCGTGCAAGCGTATAACTTATCCAGCCTGTAAATTTACCCTTTTTCTTTTTCAAAAACAATTCAACCCCGTAAGCGCGTCCATTGCCATACAACAGTTCACTTTCTACGTCTATCGCGGTAGTGATGTCTGCGCCATTTTTATAATCTACTTGGTTTTGCATAAATTTGTAGTAAGTTTCTACACTAAACTCATACGCATTATCTTTGAAATTACGGAAATAGCCAATGCTTATTTGGTCGCTTATTTCGGGCTTAATGTTATAGCTATTGCCTATCCATTGGTCAGTTGGGCTGGTGCTGGTCGAGTTGCTGAGCAAGTGTAAATGTTGTGTATTGCGAGCATAACCTGCCTTAACACTACTTTTATCATCTAATTTGTAACTACCCGATAGGCGTGGTTCGAGATTGTAATATGTTCTGCCAATACTGCCTTTTGCCAATACCACGCTGTCTTTTTTCACATCTTTTTCGTATATATTGTATTTATCGCCTCCTAAAATACTGTAGGCAGATACCCGCAAGCCATACTCTACGTTTAGGCGCGTATTGGCGTTATATGTATTGTTCGCATATATTGCATTCTCCCAACCATAACGGCTTACTTGCGAATTGACATTTTTATTACTCTCTATTTCAAAACGACTTGGCGTAAGCGTGTGGTGAATAGAATTTACCCCAAAACGCCATGAGTTTTTATTATTAGGGAAAAATTGAAACTCTTGTTTCAGATTCCAGTCTTGAATTTGCGAATCTATCTTGAATTTTGTACCACCCGCATTTATTTTTATATTATAGCTATAATCACTATAAATAAAAGAGGTATTAGAGAAAAGTTTAGGATTTAAGATGCTATTCCAACGGAAAGTGGCGGTTCTATTGCCCCAATCAATACCAAAAGCATCGCCCAAGCCTAAGTTATCTCTACCAAAATAACCCGACAGAAACACGCGATTCTTGTCATTGATACGATAATTGGCTTTCATATTCAGGTCATAAAAATAAAGGCGATTGTCTTTAAAGTTTTCGGTAGCTTTCAGGAATACATCGGCATAGGTTCTGCGCCCTGCTATCATAAACGAAGACTTATCTTTTTGGATAGGTGCTTCAATCGTCAAACGACTGCTAATTAAGCCAATACCCCCTGAAACATTATACGTCTTATCATTGCCCTCACGCATACGCACATCTAAAACGGAGGCAAGTCTTCCCCCATATTGTGCAGGTGTATTGCCTTTAATGATAGTGGCATCTTTGATAGCATCACTGTTGAAAGTACTAAAAAAACCCAATAAATGGGAAGCATTGTAAACAGGTGCTTCATCAAGCAAGATAAGGTTTTGGTCGCTGGAGCCACCACGCACATAAAAACCGCTGTTCCCCTCGCCTGCCGACTTTATACCAGGCAGGAGTTGCAAAGTTTTCAAAACATCTTTCTCACCAAAAAGCACAGGCAATTTGCTTATTTCTTTAATGTCCAGTCGCTCTGTACCCATCGTAGTGCGCGTAATATTCTCATCTTCTTTTACTGAGCTTAACACGACTTCTTGTAACTGATTGTCGGTTGTTACCTCCCAATCAATTTTTTGGTCTGCCTCTAAATTGACAGGCTGTTTCATCTCGGTATAACCCACATAAAACGACTTCAGCGTATATGTACCTTGTGGCAAGGTGAGCGAATAGAACCCATATTCGTTGGTGGTTACGCCTACAGTAGGTAATTCTGCCACTAAAATAGTAGCACCAATCAGTTCTTCGCCACTTGACTTATCGCGCACATGACCACTAACCGTAAACTTGTTTTGTGCTTCTACACGCCAAAAACAAAGGAGTAGCAAAAGACTTAATAAATACTTCGTATTTTTCATGAGGTAATTGAGCTGGTTTTTATCCAAAATACCCAATAAGACGTTTATTTACCTTGTTTTATTACAGCAAATTTCAAAATCTTGCCTTCCATGTTTGGGCAGGCAAGCAAAAAAACCTCTCCAATTTATCGTAAGGATACACAAAAGAAACCGCACAGGGCAAAGTTTTGGTAGGCAAGATTAAAACTTGCCTACATACCTAACCATATTCGATTAAATAGTTTCACATGAGCCTACTTATTTTGGTTCTTCGAAAGTTATGGCGGAAACCCGTCTAAGAATAAGCCACGCTGTAAGCGTCTGTTTGTTCCTTTAGCATTAACAAGGGATTCTTACAGAATGGCTACGCGAGAAGTTTTGATAAATCCCGCCATAACTTTCGAAGAACCCTTATTTTACAACTTGCCTACCCAACACTATACATTGGGCAGGCAAGTTTATTTTCCGCGTTTAGCCTCCAGCCAAACGCAGGGCTGTTAAATTCTCTGAAACAGTTTTGCGTTTGCCAAATTTTATGCCTCACACCCCTGCCCCCTAATATCAGTAGATAATTCCCCCTCTCCATTTGGAGAGGGGCAGGGGGTGAGGCAAGATAGAACGTAACAAACCTCCCACCAAACGTCATTAAATAAATATTAAAAAAGGCGTGCCTTTTATACAAAAAAGCTACCTTTGTACTTTCTTATCTTGTTCACATGAAAATCCTACACACCGCCGATTGGCATCTTGGCAAGCACCTAAATAACTTTAACTTGCTCGAAGACCAACGCCATATCCTTCAACAATTTATCTCCTTAGCAAAAGCGCATAAACCCGACATCATATTGCTGGCAGGCGATGTGTACGACCGCTCAATGCCTCCTGCAGACGCTATCAAGCTGTTTGACGAAGTAATGAGCGAGATAATTCTTGTATTAAAAATTCCTGTAATAGCCATAGCAGGCAACCACGATAACGCCCAGCGCGTAGGCTATTGCAATGCTATTCTTGAAAAGCAAGGGCTTTATATGTTCGGACAATTAGGCGAAAAACCCTTAACTGCATTGCCACAAATAACACTGAACGATGAATTTGGCGAAGTGCATTTCTTCCCTATCCCTTATACAGAGCCTGAAACTTTGCGCCATTTAATCACACAAGAGGCCACAGAAACGCCCATTCGCACGCACCAAGACGTAATGAAATGGATAACAGACAAAATAGAAACCCAATGCCCAACAGGAAGACGTATCATCATTGGACACGCATTTGTAGCGGGAGGCGAGGCTTCAGACTCTGAACGCGACTTGCTCATGGTAGGCGGCGCGGCACACATAGAAGCGAATACATTTGAAAAATTTACTTATACCGCATTGGGGCATCTCCACCGCCCACAAAATTTTGGACAGAAAGTCCGCTATGCAGGTTCTCCTCTCAAATACTCGTTTTCAGAAGCCCATCATGCAAAATCTGTCACGCTTTTTACGCTTGACGCAAATGGTGTGCAAGACAATATCACCCAAATTCCGCTCATCCCCCTACGCGATATGCACCGCGTAAAAGGAGTAGTAGAAGATTTTGCGTTCCGCATAACCTCCGCAGGAAGCGAACACATAAGCACAGAAGATTTTTTAGAAGTTACCTTAGAAAACGAACAGAACTTTCTGAACCCAATGTCTATTGTGCAAAAAAGCTACAAAAATGCTATGCACCTTAGACGTGCAGAAAGCACACAAAAGCGTAAGACACAAGGCATCGATGCCAACAATCTAAAACACATGACGGAAGCTGATTTATTTACTGCCTTTTTTAAAAGATGCCACGCAGATAAAGACTTAACGACCAAACAACTCGGCTTCCTTCATGAAAGTATCAAGGTTTTGAGGGAAAAAGTATAGCCTTATATTTCCCTAATATTCTGCCCATCATTTCTATGAAAAATATGACTTGAGAGAGGATAAAGAAAAGCAATGTAAACGCAAGAAACCCTTCGCTATGTAAATAAGCGAATAAATCAAGACGTGGGGCAAATGAATAATAACGGTGTGGTTCATTTGCTATGCCATTACTGAAAAAGAATATAGCTAAATAGCTATTAAAAGCTATAAATGAAGCAATATGCAAGATTTGTGCTAATTTAGAAATATGGATTTTTGCTTTTTTGAGTAGATACGTTATGCTGATTAGCACAAAACACACCATAGCCATACTCAGAAAAACAGACACATGAGATAAGGCATAATAAGTGTCACGTACTCGCACATCTAATGCATAATGGGTGGGAATAAACGCAATAAATACGTTGGCAAGTACCAAATACCAAAATAACTTTCCCATCTATGGCTTTTTATTTATAGAATAAGGCAAAGGTAGGTATTATTTAGGAAAGTTGCCTATCCAGCCTTATCTTGTGAAACTTGCTTACTTTTTCTTTCCTCTTGCAACATACGCACAGCAGGCAAGTCGATATCTTCTAGAACTTTCGCTTGTTGCGTTTTTAACCTTTCTCCCTCTCTCCAAATGCCCCTCTTGTAGATTTTTTGCCGAAATCCCCTCCATTTCATGGGAAAAATTAGTAAATTCAACCGCCAAAGGGAGTTCTTGCCTTTTGTAGAACCTCTTTAGAGGTTCAATCTTGAATAGCCCCCATGAAATGGGGAAAGCGAAAGTCCTATAAATACCAAGCCCTTGCCTGTTTCTCGCAGGCAAGGGCTAAAATTTGGTTTTTAAAAAATTGAGCGTAATAAACTTAAGCCAACCAACTTTCAATTTCTTCTTTAGTCGCGGCTTTTACAGTTTCAAGTTTCATTTTTTTGCGCATACCGCCGATATCGTTGAGCAATTTGCTGGCACTTGCCTGCTTTAATGCCTCAATGGTGTGGAAGCCCATTTTTTGCAAGATAGGCACGAGTTCCTCGCGTACACCTATAGCGACATAATCGGCAATTTCAGCTTGTTCCACTCGTTTTTCGGCACGCATTTGGGGGAAAAACAAGACATCTTGAATCGAGGCTTCGTTTGTCATAAGCATTGTGAGCCTATCCATACCAATACCCATGCCTGAGGTAGGCGGCATACCATATTCTAACGAGCGCACAAAATCCATGTCAATAAACATAGCTTCATCATCTCCTTTGGCTGAGAGTTTGAGTTGGTCTTGGAAGCGATTGTATTGGTCTATTGGGTCATTTAATTCTGAATAAGCATTACAAAGCTCTTTGCCATTTACAATAAGTTCAAAACGTTCTGTAAGTTCGGGATTATCGCGATGTTGTTTGCACAAAGGCGACATCTCGATGGGGTAATCCATAATAAAAGTGGGTTGAATGAGTTGCGCCTCGCACAATTCGCCAAACAGTTCATCAATCAACTTTCCTTTGCCCATAGAGGGGGCTGTTTCAATGCCTTTTTGGTCGCAAAAAGCCCGTAACTCATCTTCTGACTTACCTGCGATGTCTATTTCATTATTTGAATATTTCAAAATGGCATCACGCATCGTAAGGCGAGCAAAAGGACGTTTGAAATCAATTTCGTTCTTGCCTACCGTTACTTTAGTAGTTTTGTGGAGGGCGATGGCAACTTTTTCGATCATTTCCTCTGTAAAATCCATCATCCAATAGTAGTCTTTATAGGCTACATAAATTTCCATGATGGTAAATTCAGGATTGTGTGTTCTGTCCATGCCTTCGTTGCGGAAGTCTTTGGCAAATTCATATACTCCTTCAAAACCACCTACAATCAATCTTTTAAGATACAATTCGTTGGCAATGCGCAAATAAAGTGGCATATCCAGCGCGTTGTGATGCGTTATAAAAGGCCTAGCACTTGCGCCGCCAGGAATAGCTTGTAAGATGGGCGTTTCCACTTCTAAATACCCTTTGCTATTGAAAAGTTCTCGGAAAGTTTGATAGATTAAGGTGCGTTTGCGGAATGTATCGCGGACTTTCGGGTTCACGACAAGGTCTGCATAACGTTGGCGATAACGAAATTCTGGGTCTGTTACAGCATCATGTACCTTGCCTTCGCTGTCTGTTCTTACTACAGGCAAGGGGCGAACAGCTTTGGCGAGTACCGTAAATTTTTCGACATGGACGGTAATCTCGCCTACCTGCGTAAGAAACACGAAGCCCTCGATACCAATAAAGTCACCCAAATCCAATAATTTTTTGAAAACAGTGTTGTAAAGCGTCTTGTCTTCATCGGGGCATATATCGTCCCTGCGTATATAAAATTGTATCTTGCCTGTACTATCTTGCAATTCAGCAAAGCCAGCACTTCCTTGCACGCGCAGGTTCATAATTCTACCTGCGAGGCTTACTTTTTTAAAATCTTCGGGATTCTTCTCAAACTTTTCCTTTATATCTGTGGCATGATGTGTAACGTGGTATTGAGCCGCAGGATATGGCTCTATGTTCAAGTCGCGTAATTGTTGCAATTTGTCGCGGCGTAGTTGTTCTTGTTCGCTGAGCATGATTATGGATGTGGGTTATTTTTTGCAAATATAACTGTTTTTTTACAGTTGTCAATACGTTTACGCTTGACAACAGATTAAACGCATCAAAATAAAAGTCCCTAATTTCATTAGGGGCTATTTAAAATTGAACCTCTTTAGAGGTTCTGCAAAGGACAAGCAACACCTTCAGGTGTTGAATTTACAAATAGCCCCCAATGAAATTGGGGGAATTGTAATAATTTTCACATATTTGAAAGCTCGAAATTTTTGATGCGTTTAATCTGGCTTGACAATCTGTAAAAAAGCAGGCTACTTTTGTTTTTCTAAAATATCTAAACGTTGTTTAATTTCTTTGCTCTCTTTCAACAACAAATCAATTTTATCGACAAAATAGATAATAATCCCAACCAAAATAACGCCTAAAGCCACCAACGATTCTTGAGTGCGCGTAGTAAGCAAAAAATACATTGCCCAACCTGTTCCAGCTAAAAACACAAGAGGTGTAAAAGGGTAGCCCCAAGTTTTGTAAGGGCGAACCGCATGAGGTGCTTTAAAACGCATGACAAACACACCCAACACAGTAGAAAAAGTAAATATATCTAAAGTAAAAGCAATAGCATACAAAATTTTATCAAAAGATGCTGTAAGAATTAACACCGCCGAGATAGTGCTTTGTATTATAATAGCTAATACAGGAATGCCATTTTTGTTAGTAGTGGAAATACTTTTCAACAAGGGTAAATCTTCGCCCATTGTTTTTAAAACACGCGGACCTGCAAATACCATAGCACTAATGGACGAGATAAGCAATAACGCAATCATGCCTGCCATTACCTTGCCTCCTGTTGTACCTAAAAACACATCAGCAGATAACGCACCCACTTCTAAAGGTCTGCTAAAATCTTTGGCTTGCGCTCCTGCATACGCTCCCGCAGGCAAGGTGTAAAGAAATACAAAATTCAAAATAATATAGACTGCCATAACAGAAAGCGTACCCACCAACAATGAGCGTGGTACATTGCGCTGTGGATTTTCTATCTCATTGGCAAGATAAGCGGAAGCATTCCAACCCGAATATGCAAAAGAAACAAACGCCAAATTGACTGCAAACGCACTACTGAAAATCATAGTCCAGTCGCCTTCTTTAGGATATAAATTAACCGTTTGAGGAGCAGGTGTCAAAAACAAACCGCCAAAGATAAAACCAACAATCAATATGATTTTTACACCTGTGGAATACTGCTGAAAAATGCTACCTGCTTTGATACTCGTGCTATGAATAGCCGTAATACCCAACAAAACTACCAAAGAAATAGCCACAACAGGTACATCGGGCAGTACAGCATTGCCATATTTGCCAAGTGCCACCGCCGCAAGAGCAACAGGTGCTGCAAAACCAACCGTTGCCGAAATCCAGCCTGAAAGGAAGCCAAACGCAGGGTGATAAGTTTCCGATAAATAATTATATTCGCCTCCAGAACGAGGGAATAAACCTGCCATTTCGCCATAACTAAGTGCGCCACAAAGGGCTACAATGCCTCCAACTACCCAAAGCATCATCAAAGGAAAAACGGAAGGAGTGCCTGCGGCTTGATAGCCAAGACTCGTAAAAACGCCTGCACCTATCATATTAGCCACTACGATGGCTACCGCAGTGCGAAAGGTAACTTGACTGTTAGTATTGATATTTGCCATAAAAATTTGAAAAGTGTGCAAAGGTAGGCAAGTTTTGGCAATCCACACACTTTTAAAAAGATATATTTTGCGCGAATAGCAACGCTAATTCATCAATGATAGGGTCATCCCAATAGGCTTTAAAGTCTGAATCGTGGCGCATTTCAGCAACCCAGTCAATTTCATCACGCTCAATACACAGTTTTATCATAGCGACCATATCAGCAGTGTTACCCAAACGTGCATAAATACACGCCTTGTTGTAATACATCGAGCCATCACTATAGGTATAGGTGTGTTGTTCATATAAGTCATAATATTGCAAAGACTCCTCAAACTGCCCTAATACTTGGGAGGCAAGCGCGTAAGAGAAGAAATTAGCACTATCCCAGCTTTTTTGAGGAACAGATGCAAGCAAATCAAGGGTTTCTTGGGCTGTTTTAGTACATTCTTCTAAGCGATTATCGCGTTGAAGGTCAGAGGCTTTATTGCTGAGAAAGCCCGCCTTTTCTGTAATGTCATGAGCGAGTTCGATAGCTTTGTCGCTTGCCTGAAATGCTTTTTCGTACTCATGCCCATGCGAATATGCCCAAGACAAATCGTTCCACAACATAGGCATATCGGGGGCGAGCTGAACAGCTTTTTCAAAACAAGCAATCGCACTTGAGATAACATTGTTATTGATATGTTCCCAACCTGTAGTTTTATATTTTTCGGCAACAAGGCGTGGAAAAAAACTTTCCAACTTCTCTACTGCCTCTTTAGGCATCTCATAATCATCAAAAGTTGTGTCATAATAAATAGCCACTATATTTTTTAATTGCGCAAAATTATCAGGGATAGCTTTAATGCGATTACCTCGAAAATCCAGTTCTTTTAATTCAGTGAATGTGCCTATGCAGTTGGGAAGCTCGGACAAATCATAGCCTTCTAAATCGAGTCTATTTTGTTGAATAAGATTTTTTATAACAAAGTCGGTAGGCAAGAGTTCAGCTTGCAAAATATGCTTGCCTCCCGTTTTGGCTATCAATAGAAAAGCAGTGGCAAAATCGGTAAGATTGGATTTAGTGCCATCATGTGTACTAAAAGTAATTAAGGTTGCTGCTGCCCATTGCTGATCTACAGGATGCCACAACCAATTCCCCTCTTTCACTTGCTTTTTGAATTGTGTTTTTAGGCTTTTGTATAAGGCTAATGTTTCGCCTTGCAAAGTTTTAGAAAGTATTTTGTCAAGTTGTTTTTTATCTACGGCTACATTTTCTGCAAAAGTTAGTCCCCATAAATAAGGTATAACAGAGGGCGGGAATCCACCCCCTGCCATTAATTGCAACGCGAGCGCAATATTAGTAGCTTCGCAAGAGAGCAATAAATTCGTGAGCTTCTCACACATTTCTATTGCTTCAGATGAGTTTTCTAACAAGTATTGATTTTTCATACTGTGTTTTGGCTATTTTACGAAGGTTGGTGTATTTTTAAGCTTGCCTACACAGGGCAGGCAAGCTTAAAAACTAATAGGTTCTTCTAAGATTTATACGGAAATACGTTTTTAATCGTGGAAAGTAGCAAGCAAAATCCATATAATAGACTTCTTGCGAAAGTCTTTCATTGCTCATTTTATGCGTTTATCTCCTATTTAGTGTCTTCACAAACCGCTATCAATAAGCTAGACTTAAATTAAGAAAACAGCACATCACTTAGAAATATACAGAAGGTTGATATGTTCCCAACCTGTAGTTTTATATTTTTTGGCAATAAGGCGTGGAAAAAAACTTTTCAACTTCTCTACCGCCTCTTTAGGCATCTCATAATCATCGAAAGTTGTGTCATAATAAATAGCCACTATATTTTTTAATTGCGCAAAGTTATCGGGGATAGTTTCAATGCGATTACCTCGAAAATTCAGTTCTTTTAATTCAGTAAATGTGCCTATGCAGTTGGGAAGTTCGGACAAATCATAGCCTTCTAAATCGAGTCTATTTTGTTGAATAAGATTTTTTATAACAAAGTCGGTAGGCAAGAGTTCAGCTTGCAAAATATACTTGCCTCCCATTTTGGCTATCAATAGAAAAGCAGTAGCAAAATCGGTAAGGTTGGATTTAGTGCCATCATGTGTACTAAAAGTAGTTAAGGTTGCTGCTGCCCATGGCTGATCTACATGATGCCACAACCAATTCCTCTCTTTCACTTGTTTTTTGAATTGTGTTTTTAGGCTTTTGTACAAGGCTAATGTTTCGCCTTGCAAAATTTTAGAAAGTATTTTGTCAAGTTGTTTTTTATCTACTGTTATATTTTCCGCAAAGGTTAGCACCCATAAAAAAGGTATAACAGAGAGCGGGACTCCACCTCCTGCCATTAATTGCAACGCGAGCGCAATATTAGTAGCTTCGCAAGAGAGCAACAAATTCCTGAGCTTCTCACGCATTTCTATTGCTTCAGATGAGTTTTCTAACAAGTATTGATTTTTCACACTATGTTTTGGCTATTTTACGAAATAAGTTGGTATATTTTTAAGCTTGCCTATACGGGGCAGGCAAGTTTGTAACTTGCCTGCCCAAACCAAGCAGTAGGCAGGCAAGGTTGCTTCTTGCCATTATTTGTGTCCTTTGCCATTGTTTGTGTCCTCACAAACAATGGCTAAAAAAAACTTCTTAACTCTTTTTTTTCCACGCAGTAGTAGTCTTTTTAGTTGTAGTGGCTGCTTTTTTGGTTGTAGTGGTTGCCTTTTTAGTTGCAGTAGTTGTTTTTTTATCAGGTGTATCTTTGGCAAGTTCTAAGCAACGGGCAAGTGTAAGCAACGCAGGGTCTTCTCCTACAGGTATTTTCACATTTTTATCCCCTGCTTTGATATACGCGCCATATTTACCATTTAATATGAGTATATCAGGATTTTCAGGAAAAGCTTTGATAGCATTTGCAGCGTCTTTGGTAGCACGTTCTGCCTTATCTTTTTCGGCTGTACCGTTGGCAAGTTCCTTACAACGGGCAAGCGTGAGCGAAGCAGGCTCTTCTCCTTTGGGAATCTTGACATTGGCATCACCTGCTTTTATGTAAGGCCCGTATCTACCGTTTAAGACGAACATGGTCGAGTCTTCAGGAAATGTTTTGATAATGCGTGCCGCATCAGTGGCGCGTTTCTTTTCTATAACTTCTATAGAGCGAGCTTGGTCAATCGTATAGGGGTCATCTG
>JAYTNK010000154.1:0-2546 GCA_043748375.1 Cytophagales bacterium | reverse complement strand
CTGCCTCATTCTCATTTCCGCAGCATGTTTATTATAACCGGCAAATACTTCATCTCCCCCATCTCCCGATAAGGCTACAGTTACATGCTTACGGGTATGCTTGCTGAGTATATACACGGGTATTGCAGATGAGTCTGCAAAAGGCTCATCAATATAATCCAACATATCAAACAAGCCTTCATATAAATCGTAATTCGAAAGACTAAATGTGGTATGATTAGTTTTGTATTTCTTGGCTACTAATTCTGCATAACTTGTTTCATCAAAGAATTTCTCATCGCGATAGCCCACTGAAAAGGTATTGAGTTGAGTAGTATGTTTGGAGGCAAGTGCCGTAATAACCGATGAGTCGATGCCACCACTCAAAAAACAACCCAATGGCACGTCAGAAATTAGCCGTCTTTGAACTGAGTTCTCCAATAATTCATATAATTTTTTTTGTTGCGCCTCATAATCTAAACTGATGCGCGGTTTTTCAGGCGAGGGTATTTCATAAAAAGCGTGGGTTTCTATTTTGTCTCGCCCTTTAATTTTCATATAATGCCCTGGAGGAAGTTTGCGCACATTTTTGAAAATAGTAGCTTGAGGTGGGAGATAATTAAATTGCAAATAGGCGTAAAGTGCGTTATAGTCCAATTCTCGTTCAAAATTGTAGGCGAGTAATGCCTTCATTTCTGAAGCGAATAAGATTTTATCGCCATCTTGATAAATCAATAATGGCTTGATGCCCATTCTATCCCGCGCCAAAAAAAGTTCTTCAGTTTGGCTATCATAAATAGCCAGCGCAAAAAAACCATTCATTTGTGAAAGAGCGTCTGAACCCCAACGTATATAGGCTTTGAGTAAAACTTCTGTATCAGAATTAGTGCGAAAAGTATCTCCAAGTTCTTCTAATTTTTTTCTTATTTCTTGAAAATTAAAAATCTCACCATTAAAAACAATCGTATAACGGTCTGTTTCGTCTTGCATAGGCTGATTGGCAGCCGAACTAAGGTCGAGTATAGATAAACGGGTATGTCCCAAATTTACAAAATGGTGCAACGACATATTTTGTGCATCAGGACCTCGTTTATTCAGTTTTTGGACAGCGTTCGCCATGTGTATGCTGTGAAAACGTCCTATTTCATTGAAGGCATAAATACCTGTAATACCACACATAAGCTGGGGTTGTAAGTTATAAGGTTAGATTTAACACTCAAAATTAGCGAAAAATTAGCGAACTGTGAAATCTTTGTATAAACTTGTCGCTTTTAGAAGGCACACAAAGGGATGAAGTTGTAAAAAAGTGACTCTCCGATTAAAACAAAGATAGCTTATTTTTTGAAAAAAAGCAGGTATTTGAATAGCTGTTTTTTTATAGTTGTTCGTAATGAATAGTATCTGCCACTCGAAAAGAAAATGCTCATAAAAAAGACCGAGATATTTTGCGAGGTTTAAAAAAAACACTAACTTTGTGCTATGCTTGCCAAGATATTTGTGCTTTCGTTGTTTTTGTTTGTAAATCCTGTAACCTTTATAGCCAATAGAAATTATTATGCTACAGAGGCAGAAAAGGCTTTTCGCAATCAAAATTATGCGTTAGCCAGCCAACATTATGCCTACATGATACAAGGTTTAGAATGGAAAAATGATAATATCCAGCTCAATCTTGCCCACACTTATTTTTTAGAAAAAAAATATACGCTCGCTACCGTTCAATATGTGATTAGCTCACAAAGCAATAACACTATAATAGCTTCGACAGCCTTGAGTCAATTAGGCTACATGGCAAGTTTAAATCAAGACTTTGAAACAGCTCTTTCGTACTTTCAAGAGGCAATAAGTCGCTATATACAAAATAAAGAAGCCCGTTATAATTATGAGCTTATAGCTAAAATACTGCATAAACGCGGTAAAAAGCCTAAAAATAATCAAAAAGATATTCAAAAAGAAAAAGAAAAGAAAAAAGATGCTCAGCAACGCAACGGTGGTTCTAAAACAGAAAACAAACTAAACCCACAAAAATTAAAGGATTTACAGTTCAATAAAGAAAAAGCAGAGGCGATATTAAAGGCATTGCAAAACCAAGAAATGCAATATATTCAACAACAGCAACAAAAAAAGAAACTTCAAAACGCGCCTCCTAATAGTTTGCCCGATTGGTAACGGCTGTAGTCCTTCAAAAAATTTGGTGGAAAGATGAAATTTGGCTATATTTGCACAATTTCATTTTTTATTGCAAAAACAATGTTATATCCTGAAAATTTAGAACAAAAATTAGGCTTCGATAAGATTCGTCAATTGATAAAAGAAGAGTGTGTTAGTTCATTAGGGCAACGCTTTGTAGATAAAATTCAGTTCTCGAATAATTATGACTTGATTGATAAATTTGCGAAACAAACGGCTGAATTTTGTACTATCATTGTGCAAAATGAAGACTTTCCGCACCAGAATTATTTAGACCTTAGCCCCCAACTTGCCAAAGCGAGTTTGGAAAATGCTTTCTTGATTGAAGCAGAATTTCAAGACTTGAAACTATCACTACAAACCATTTATCAATGCCTGCA
>JAYTNK010000153.1:0-3619 GCA_043748375.1 Cytophagales bacterium | reverse complement strand
TCGGTTAGCTTTTTCAACTTCGTAAACTCCTCTATGAAGTCGGTTAAAGCCCCTAAGCCTGCAGTGCGCAAAGGCATTTCGTGGATAGGAAGTAAGGGTATGATAACGCGGTAATTTTGAGAATACAATCCCAATACTTCTCCCCAGTTGCTAAGCGAACCAAACAGCCCATGCAAAAGCAATAGGATTTCGCCTTCGCCCTCGTCTATGTAACTGAATTTTCCGTCTTGCTTGATGTTGTATGTCATAAAAGTTTTTTTGCAAATATATATAAACTTCGCCCAAAAAACCAAATAAAAGTGGGTTTATTTTTGTTTTGAACCAAAAGCCGTTTGTAGCTGTTTTAAGTACGTGATTTATACAAGAACAAAACTTTATGATGCGGTACATACTCTGTAGTAGTATTTTGTGGATAGGCTATATGATTGTGCATAAACCCAAGCCTTATCCGTTGCACACGCCCATTCATTTTGGGAATGCTTACCATATTCCAAAGGACAATCCACTTACGGTAGAAGGGGTTTTGTTGGGAAAGTATTTGTTTTACGATACACGTCTTTCACTCGATAGCACCATCTCTTGTGCCTCGTGCCACAAGCCCGCCCTTGCCTTTACAGATGGCTTGCCTACCAGCATAGGCATACGTGGGCAGGCAAGTTTGCGAAATGCGCCCACACTTGCGAACTTAATGTGGCAGAAAAAATTTTTTTGGGACGGTAGCGTAAATAGCTTGGAAGAACAAGTATTACACCCTATAACATCTGCTATTGAAATGGCGATGCCCTTGCCTGTCTTGGTAGGCAAGTTACAAAAAACAACCGACTATCCCAACCTATTCAAGCGCGCCTTTGCCTCTGAAAAAATTACCCAAGAAAATATAGCCAAAGCCCTCGCCCAATTTGTGAGAACGCTTATTTCGGGCAATTCCCGCTATGACCAAATTACGCGTGGCGAAGTGATACCCACAGAACGCGAAAAGAGAGCCATCGCCTTGTTTTTCACACATCCCATACCCGAAATAGGCTTGCGAGGAGCTAATTGTGGTGATTGTCATGGCAGTCATCTAACTACACTCGGCACATTTCATGACAACGGACTTGATGCCTTGCCTACCGACAAAGGACTGGGCAATGTTACAGGCAAGCCAACAGACATAGGCAAGATGAAAACACCTTCGCTCCGCAATATTATGCTTACTGCGCCTTATATGCATGACGGACGATTTCGCACGCTACAAGAGGTATTGGAGCATTACAACGCACACATAAAAACATCGCCTAATCTTGACCCCCTGATAGCCCAAGCCTCCAATGAAGTAGAAGGTGCTACGCTCATGCTTACAACAGCAGAAAAAAATGACTTGCTGTTTTTCTTTGAAATGCTTACCGACTCAAGTTTTATAAAAAATGAGCATTTTCTTTTTAAGTGGTAGATGCCATGAATAAAAGGCAAATTATTTTTTGTGGAAGCACTAAATTAGCCAGCGTTTTGTCATTTTTAGGGAAGCGAAAAATCTTACTTTTTGCTCATAACTCGTTGATTAACAATGAAATATTTTACTGCATTCAGCATGACAAAGCGAATGTTTTTCTTTCTCCACAAAAATAGCCAGACAACCGTTATTTTAAAAAAAAATACGCCAAAAATAACACGCATTTTTTGGTTTCCTCCTATTTTTTCGCTATTTTTACAGCACGAAAGGCACTCTATAGTGAAACTAAGTACTTGACCTTGCCTGCCTTACACTTCTTAATTTGCGTGAAAATAAATAAAATATGAAAATAAATAAAATGCGCCTCCGCAATTTTCGCGCTTATGCCGATACGGAGATAGTCTTTAACCCCCATTTTAATGTTATTATGGGCAATAATGGCATGGGGAAAACCGCTATCCTTGAAGCCCTTACTGTAGCGATTGGCTCATTCTTTTTGGGTATTGACTATGCCGAAAATAGAGGTATCCAACCTGATGATATTCGAATCACGAATACTGAATATGACCTGAACGAGCAATTCCCCGTAGAAATTGAAGCATGGGGAACACTTGATGGACAAGACCTAACGTGGCTACGCGAGCTAACAGGTCCTAAAAACAAAACGACTTTTGCAAAAGCAACCGATATAAAAAATAAAGCCAAAAACTTGCAAGAGCGCGTAAGGGCAGGCGAGAATGTTGATTTGCCACTACTCGTTTACTATTCTACCGAAAGACTTTGGAAAGAGCGCAAAGAGCATTTAGAAGCCTCCAAAATCAAAGGCTCGCGCCTCCAAGACGGTTATTACAACGGCTTACAAGCTACCTCTAATAATAAATTTTTTACTCGTTGGTTTGAACGAGAAGAAACTATTATTTTGCAACGGCGTGCCGACTCTGTCGGTTTAGATGTGGTACGTGGTGCAGTTAGCAAGTGTATTATGGGTTGCAATGGTATTTATTTTGATTTTAATATAAAAGAAGTCGTACTTGAATTTGAAGACGGGCGCAAACTCCCTTTCCAATACCTGAGCGATGGTGTACGCAATATGCTCGCTATGGTAGCAGATATAGCCTTGAGGTGCGTATTATTGAACCCACACTTACGTTTGGAAGCGTGCAATGCCACCAAAGGCATCGTATTGATAGATGAGCTGGATTTACATTTGCACCCTGCATGGCAAGTCCAAGTAGCCCAAAACCTGCGCGAAACATTTCCTAATCTGCAATTTATTACGAGTACGCACTCTCCGCTTATTCTTAGTTCCACTAAAGAAGGGGTTATTACACTTCACGAAGGCAAAGCCTATAATTCCGTCAATACTTATGGCAGAACCGCCAGCGATATTCTGAAAAACGCTATGCAAGTACCCGACCGACCTGTTTTTGTACAACAATTATTGGACGATTATTTTGAATTGATTGACGCGAATGAAGGAAGTGCCGAAAATGGTGTCGCCTTACGCCAACAGTTGGAAACCATTATTGGACATGATGACGCTGAATTGGCGCGAGCTGATATTATCTTAAACTTTAAAGAATTTGGGTTAGACGACTTTTAGGTTGTTTTTAATGTGTGATTTTAATTTATACTTTATACCTCCTAAAACGAATTGCCATGCGTTATATCAAAAAAAATAAAGAACCACAATCGCTTCTTACCTTCAAAAGTATTCAGGTCAAGAACTTTACGCCTACGTTTGAAGTCTTGCCTCCCCACGTCATTCAAGATATCTTTAACGCCTTGATGCAAGACCAAGGGCAACTCTGCTGTTATTGTATGGGGGAAATAAATGCGGAAACAGCGCGTTTAGTACAGTTTATATCGTCAGAAGACGAGGCGTTGCTTTACACAAACTTGTTCCTTGCCTGCAATCACTCGAACAGCCTTGCCCCACCGCACCAGCATTGTTACATCAAAAAAGGGACAGACCTCATACCCAAGTACATGGCTGATGATAGCTGTGCAGAGTATTTTCGATACAATACCTTAGGTGAAATAGTGCCTTCAGGCGAGTTTCGTACTATCCGAAAATGTATAGACAATTATAGAAAGCTAACACCTGTCCAACAAGGTGTTTTAAGTGCTATAGATATTCTTAATCTTAATGCTGAACGCCTTTGCGAACAGCGAAAAGCTATTTAT
>JAYTNK010000152.1:0-1940 GCA_043748375.1 Cytophagales bacterium | reverse complement strand
GATATAGTAAGTTACTGGAAGTTGGGTAAATAAAATAGGCAGTTTTAGCTATTGGAACAATTATTGAACTTAAGTGTAAACCCATTGGGTTTATAAAGGATAAACAACCGTTTAGCTCATGCTCAAAACCGCTCAATCAACAAGCTATAGCCATTGGCTCGGACTACAAAGTTTGCAAAGCAAAATAACTTTACTCATACTGTTTTTTTTGTTAGCCCTTCTCATGATAACCGTGATTGTTTTTTACGAAAATAGATTAACGGTAGGCATCAATCAAAAAGGGGTAGATGTGAATGCACCTGCCACACATTCCGCGCTTGAATTAATAGCCCATATACGCGAGTCTCAAAAAAACCTGCACGAGTATTTGGGTAATCCACAGCCTAGGTTGCTCATAGAAGCCGACTCTCTTTGGACTAACCATGTCGAGCCTACTGTGCAACGTCTATATACTTTGCGCCCAAAATTAAATAGCTTAAAAGACCAACAAATCCTTGATACAGTGCGTACTTCCATCTCTGCGTTTAGGCAAGCGCAGCGCAATACGATGAAGACCTACCGCGAACAAATGAATGCAGCCAGTGAACAGGCAGGCAAGGACTCTTTTAAACTTGCTCACAAACAGCTATTGGCGGAAAAACAGGCAAGAACGATAGCAGGTCTTGTCTATAAAAGGCAAGTAGAACCTATTGCTAAACAAGTGCAAGGCATACTGAATTTGTTTGCAAAAAATCAAGAAATCACCCTCAATAAGAATTTTAAAGCACTTGAACATTCAGTAAAAGTAATTGATATTAGTGTATTAGTTATTAGCTTGTTTGTTGCCTTGTTGGGTATGTTGTTTGGGTATGGAGTCGTATTAAACCTCCAAAAATCAATCACACATCCTACAAACCTTATGAAAAGGCTGGCACAAGGTGAACTACCGCCTCAAATTATAGAACCATACGACGAATTTCGTGCTATTGCGCAGGCGAGTAACCAACTTGTTCATACCCTAAAAAACGCTGGTAACTTTGCCGTAGAAATAGGCGAGGGCAATCTTGCCTCCGAATTCCACCCCTTAAGCGATAAAGATATCTTAGGGAATTCGCTTATTCAAATGCGCGAAAAACTTCAAACTGTAACAGAAGATGATAAAAGACGCAACTGGGCTACCGAAGGTTATGCCTTGCTGGGCGATGTTATCAGAAAACATAACCACGATATTCAAACCCTTTGCGATAATATACTCACAGCTGTAGTAGAGTATGTAGGGGCTATTCAAGGGGGTATTTTCATCTATTATGAACAAGACGGAGAACGGACTTTAGAAATGAAAGCCTGTTATGCTTATGGGCGAAAAAAATATCTTGAGAAAATTATTCATATCCATCCTGAATATGCCGAAACTTTAGTAGGGCAAGCCTATCTTGAGAATGAGAAAATCTATATGACGCACTTGCCTACAGGCTATACTGAAATAACATCAGGCTTAGGCGAAACTACACCCTCTGCCTTGCTTATTACGCCCCTCAAGACCAATCAGCGCACAGAAGGTATTATGGAAATAGCCGCTCTACAACCTTTGGAAAATTATGAAATAGAGTTTATTGAACGTGTAAGCGAAACCATAGCTGTTGCCATTACAAGCGTAGCTGCCAATATGCAAAATATTGACCTCCTACGCGACACCCGTTATCAAGGTGAGGCAATGCGCAAACAAGAAGTGGAAATGAGGCAAAATATTATTGAAATGCAGGCTATCCAAGAACGTATGGAGGATATGCAAGAAGCTCTGCAAGAAAAAGAGTATAACCTCACTTCTCTTATTAACAGCACTGATGAATCACTGATAGCCATCGATACTAATTATCGCATCTTAGCACTAAACGAGGAAGTGAGCAGACGTTATAAAGGCACAGCGCAAAGCCATATAGGAGTAGGCGAGAATGTATTAG
>JAYTNK010000151.1:0-5149 GCA_043748375.1 Cytophagales bacterium | reverse complement strand
TACCCAATTAGATGCGAATGGTTATGGCAAATACTTGAGTGATAAAGGCGTTGATGTAGGCAATTCGCCCTATAGCGAAAGCAAGCACACACTTTGGCAGGGCGTACTCACTTTTAGCCTTAAGTTTTAATTATGTGGCAACACGTTATTGTATGGCTTCTTTTTATGTTTGCACTTGCCTACATGGGCAGGCAAGTGTACACTTTGTTTCGCTCTGTTAATAAAGCAGGTTGTGCAAAAGGTTGTGCCTCCTGCCCTGCCAAAAATATAACTAAATAACTAGGACTTCTTTTGAAGAGGCAAGAATTTGCTTGCTGTCAATTTGTTTTGAACGGCTGATTCTTCTAGCGAGAGCGTAGAATTTACGCGCACATCTTCAATTTCCTTGTACTGCTCATTGGCTTGTTTAAAGCCAAATTCAGGGATAACCTTCTTAGTTCTATGGTTTTGGGATATTACAGAGTGATGCGCTATGTTTGCGATGCCATCTATTACCCAATCACTGGTTTTTTTCTTGTCGAATCGGCAGGTATTACAGATAAACTCGTCCACTTCGCCATAAGCATCTTTGCGCCCTGTAACACGCAATACGTTTTCAGCTTGATACCACAGTGTAACTTTCCCGCAACATTTATCGCAATCGCGGTGTGCGTGAACAGGCTTTGTAAACCAAACTCTGCTTTTGAAACGGAAGGTTTTGTCGGTTAAAGCACCCACAGGGCAAACATCTATAACGTTGCCTGAGAAGTCGTTCTCAATCACATTCGCTATATATGTGCTTATTTCGGCTGTGTCGCCTCGCCCCATGATACCATGCACACGCTTGTCTGTAATTTGGTCAGCCGTAAAGACGCATCGGTAGCATAAGATGCAACGTGTCATGTGAAGTTGCACATTTTCGCCAATGTCTATTTTTTCGAAAGTCCGTCTTTCTTCTTCGTATCGCGTGGCTTCTTTTCCATGTTGGTAGCCAAGGTCTTGCAAATGGCACTCGCCTGCTTGGTCGCAAACGGGGCAATCCAATGGGTGATTGATAAGCAAGAACTCGACTACGCCATTGCGGGCTTCTTGTACTTCAGGGCTGATAGAGTTTTCTACCACCATTCCATCTTGTACAGTAGTTAAGCAAGATGGCACAAGTTTAGGCATGGGTCGTGGGTCTTTTTCAGAGCCTTGTGCGACTTTAACGAGACAAGTACGGCACTTGCCTCCACTGCCTTTAAGTTTTGTATAGTAGCACATAGCAGGCGGAACTACATCGCCCCCTATTTTACGCGCCGCTTGTAGAATGGTTGTACCAGGGTCTACTTCTATCTGTATGTTGTCTATCGTTACTTTAAGTTTCGACATATAGCTATTTTGCAGAGTTTTGAGTGGACAAAGGTATCATTCTTTTGTTGAAAAGCATAAACTTTGCGTTAATAATTTTCTTTTCAATACTTTTCTGTAGAGTTATCGCACCAAATATGCAACATTCTTTGCGCTTGAAAACGCGCAAACGTTGTCAATACTTCCTGTCTGCATCTTGTGAAGGGCGAGGTTTTTTTAAAGTGTATGCACTTGTTATGCCTTTGGGATTGGCTTCTTTTTCCAAATACGTTTTTACAGCCGCCATATTGGGCAACCGATTCTAATAATAGGCTATCTAATTTATTTTGTTCAAAGTGCATAAGTTCGATCTTTTACTTTTTCGGTTCTCTGACAATTTTTGTGGTGGTAAAAAGTGTATGGGCAATTCCTTGTGGTTGCCCTTGCTATTCTAACACATTTTGCGCTATAAACATACTATAAATTAGGTAAAATAAAGATTTTGCCTTACAAAAAGGGCAATCACTCAAAAAACATCCTCACAAAAATTGTCAAACAACCATTTTTTCTTGGTCAATATATTTTTGTTACCATTCCTCAATATGTATTTTTTTGTTTGAACAACTATCAATTATCAGAATTGGGGCTAACTTAATCACAGCAGGTATTGGGGTTGTTTATGCTTATTATATATATGCGTTTAGCAAAAACAGCATTTTTTTTCAAACCCACTTGTTTTTTCTTTAAAAACCCATGATTTCAGGCTAACTTTGCGCCATGAATCTCCTCGAAACTGCCCAAACATTAGGCTTATTGCCTGAAGAATTAACCCAAATAACCCATATTTTAGGACGCGAACCTAACTTTACAGAGCTTAGTGCCTACGCGGTGATGTGGTCAGAGCATTGCTCCTACAAAAACTCCATCGTTTGGCTTAAGACCTTGCCGAAGGCGAAAAACAACAATAATCCTTTTGGTAAAACTACTACGAATGCTATTGGCGGACTATTAGTCGAGGCAGGCGAGGAGAATGCAGGCTTAGTCGATATTGGTGATGGCTTGGGCTGTGCGTTCAAAATAGAGTCGCACAATCACCCTTCTGCCCTTGAACCCTATCAAGGCGCGGCTACAGGCGTGGGTGGCATCAATCGCGATATTTTCACGATGGGCGCAAGACCAATCGCACAATTAAACACCCTTCGTTTTGGCAATCCTATACATGAGCGCACTAAATTTTTGATGCGTGGCGTAGTAAAAGGCATCGGTGATTATGGCAATGCGTTTGGCGTACCGACTGTGGGTGGCGAAGTTTTTTTTGATGAATGTTATCATACCAATCCGCTTGTAAATGCTTTCTCAGCAGGGATTGTAGAAACAGATAAGGTAGCTTCCGCTATCTCTTACGGTGTGGGCAATCCTGTTTTTATTGTGGGTTCGGCTACAGGCAAGGACGGGATACATGGCGCAGCATTCGCCTCTAAAGACATTAGCGCGGATTCTATCAAAGACTTGCCTGCCGTACAAGTAGGCGATCCTTTCCAAGAAAAATTGCTTTTGGAGGCAAGTTTGGAAATCATTGTGTCAGGGTATGTAATAGGTATGCAAGACATGGGCGCGGCAGGCGTGATATGCTCTACTGCCGAAATGAGTGCTAAAGGCAAGCATGGGATGCGCATTGATTTAGACAAAGTACCTTTGCGCCAACCCGATATGCACGGCTGGGAAATCCTCTTGTCTGAATCGCAAGAGCGTATGCTCGTAGTGGTAAGCAAAGGCAATGAACAAGCTATTCTCGATATTTTTGATAAATGGGATTTGAATTGTGTGGAAATAGGCACGGTTACGGATACAGAACGCCTTGAGTTTTATCAGCATGGCGCATTGATAGCTGACTTGCCTGCCGAATCCTTAGTATTGGGAGGTGGCGCGCCTGTGTACAAAAGAGATTTTACAGAGCCTGCGTATTTCCAAGCTTTTCAGCAATTTGATATACATACAGTGCCTGAACCCAAAACGGCAGGCGAGGTGTCTGATATTTTAAAGCATTTATTGGCGCACCCGAATATCTGTAGCAAACGTTGGGTATATGAACAATACGACTCGATGGTAGGCACTGCCAATGCCTCTACCAATATGCCTGCTGATGCGGCTGTAGTATTGGTGAAGCACCCAAAGGGAGGCAAGGCAGACCGCGCTATCGTGATAACGGTGGATTGCAATGCTCGCTACGTACACGCCAACCCCGAAATAGGCACGATGATAGCGGTTTGCGAATCTTCGCGCAACGTAGTATGCGCGGGAGGCGAGCCTGTGGCAATTACGAATAATTTGAATTTTGGTAACCCCTATAATACAGAAGTTTATTGGCAATTTGTCCATGCGATTAAAGGCATTAAAACAGCTTGCGAAGCCTTGAATACACCTGTAACGGGAGGTAACGTGAGTTTTTACAACCAGTCCTCCAGCGCAGGCAAGGCAGGCGGTGATGTCAGCAATGCTGTTTTTCCCACGCCTACGATAGGTATGTTGGGGGTTATGGACGACCTTGCCTACCAGACTACACTACAGTTTAAGCGGGTGGGTGATGCCATTTATTTGGTAGGCAAGTCGCAAAATGATATAGCCTGTTCTGAATATTTGTATTCATTCGTGGGCATCAAAGGCTCGCCTGCCCCTTATTTTGCCTTAGAGGAAGAATTGGCGGTACAAAAGGCTATTTATGGACTTATCCGTGCGGGCTTATTGCAATCGGCACATGATGTGTCTGATGGCGGTTTGTTGGTTGCCTTAGCAGAAAGCTGTTTTCCGAATCATGTAGGCTTTTCGATAGCGCAAGATAAGACGTTGCGCGCTGATGCATTCTTATTTGGAGAAGCACAAAGTCGCGTGATTGTGTCGGTTAGTCCCGATAAAGAAACGGATTTCCTTGCCTACCTGCAGGCAAGTGGCGTACCGCATAGCAAACTCGGCGTTGTAACAAACCAAGATTTTGTAGTAGAAGGCGAGGTTATCTTGCCTACCGATATAGCCAAAGATTTGTATATGCATACGCTGGGGAAACTGATGGAAAACTAAAATAAAAGTTTGGGCAGGATTTTCTTGTCCAAACTATAACATTTTCACAAATTTATTGTTATATTGGCAATGACTGAAAAGGAAAAAAAAGCTAAACGCTTTACGCAACCTGAAACAAAATATTCAAGGGCTATCCAAACCATTCAAGACTCAAGCAATGACGCATATTTGATTGATATGCTTTTAGAAGATTTGCACAGAGTTATGAAAGAGATTGAAGAACTCGAAAAACCAGAAAACCCTCAAAACTAATGGAAACGCTATCTTTAGACAATATCCTCCAAGAACTTGCCCAAATACAAGATAAGGGCAAAGAACTTCTTTTTTCGCGTGATGTGCGCAAAAACTACCATGCCTTGCCTGAATCCGACAAAAAAGTCTTCGATAACCTCTTATACGAAAGGGCGCAAGCCTTACACGCTGAAGTGAATTTGCTTTGTAAATCTGCCTAAAGCGTTGTATATGAATACTAAAGAAGAAAAAGCCCCCGAAATTTTCCCAGAGCAACTTATCAAAATTTTGAAAGTTGTAAAACCTCTGTTAGACAAAAAACGTGAAAGTGCGAAAGCAATTTTGAGCCAAGTCAAGCGCAAAGGGCAATAAACACTCACTTTCCGCCTTTTCAGGTATTCTGAAAACGCTGTCGAGCCTGCCTATCAACACATCTTTTCATTTCAGCGTTTTTCGACACCTGAAAAACTGCACTTAGTGCGTTATTTTCAGGTGTCGAAAAATGAATGATTGATGTTTTGAGTTGAGATTGAAA
>JAYTNK010000150.1:0-4179 GCA_043748375.1 Cytophagales bacterium | reverse complement strand
AGTCGCATAATTGCCATCATCATCATAACACACATAACCCGCCGCACAAGAGCATGGTGCTACTAGTTCAAGACCAGGAGTAGGAGAGTCAGCCAATGGCGGCGGCGTACAATTATTCGTAGGATTGCTGCCACATTCGCACTTATCGTCCCCTCCCCCTATCGCACCATTTGCGCCGAGATTTACCCTGAAAGGTTTAGGACAAGAGATAATCGTACCACCTGCTATTAACTCTGTAGTAGGGGTAGGAGCTGTAACTGTAGGGTCGCACACAAACGGACGTACAATGACTGCCCACGCATCGCGGTTCACGCAGTTATCGCAAGTCGTCCCTGCTACATCATCATCATAGTTTCCTCCTACTATAGATGTAGTGGGTATGAAGCACGCAGTTGCCCCTGTATTGGCAACATTTAGTGGAATAGTACAACTACCAATCGCTACCGAACGGGGACCTGTTATGCTTGTTGTGCAAGGATTATTATAGTTATTGCGCCCATCAGATATACAAAAACTGCCTGTCATATCTATGCCAAGAGCCGCATTCAAATCTATGATTCTCACCAAATACTGTTGTCCACCATTAGTGCGGAAAGTTACAGATTCAGTTTGCGGGGTATTGGTGAGTATATTATTCGCACAAGCGTATTGATTACCTGAATTAGGACTACTTACTCCACTAAGCCCTGTTCCGCAATTGATAGGCCCTACGCTTTTTAAGGCAGTATAAACCACAATGGAAGGATTCGCTACCGCGCTTGAGGTAGTAAAATTCATCGTTACCTCATTGCCATTACCAATAAACCGAAACCATCCATCGCGCGAATTCAATTGGGTAGGATTATTATTAATAGCCGTAGGATTAAAAGGTACTTCACAAGAAGTTTCCACAAACTGCAACAACGAGCCTGCGGTTTCGGCGGCAGGCAAGTTCGTAAGAAAGTTCAAGTACAGGGGTGGAATAACCGCAGGGAATTTATCAGAATCAAAAGAACGGGGTACATCCACCGTTACATTACAATCACCTACATACAAGGTGAGGAGGTCATTGTCGATACACGCATCACGCGCCACTGTATTGTAAATACACAAATTGCCAAGCAGGTCAGATGAAGCCCCTTTTTTAATAATGCGGACATAATATAACACCCCTGGTATAGTAGTTATCACAAATTTCTCAACGCCTGTGGCAGGCGAAACGAAAGCATCTACAAATACACCTCCATTAGTAGCATCACTAATACGGTTTAACACAGCACAAGTACCTCGATAAACCTCTATGGCTGCATCCTGTGTAGGGAGATCTTGTGTATATTCTACCGTAGTTTTGCTTGTAGTAGCTGTAAAGCTCAACCAACCATCACGCCCCACAGAGGCAGATGGGAAACCACCACCAGGTACGGTTTGTGTATTCACAAACCTGTCCTCGCCTCCCACATCCCCCGTAAGGTTGAATTGTATATCACAATCGCCTACCAACATGGCTTGCACATTCGCACATAAATCACCCGTAGGAATAGCATTATCGCGTATGCAGGCACGCCCTACCAGACTACCATTTACAGCAGACAAGGCGATTGCTCTAAAATAATACTGCGTATTGGCTATAAAAGGAGAAGGAGATGCAGACGAAAGTAGGACTGTTTCATTCCCTTCTATCAAACTATTCGAGCAACCCATAAAAACTAACTGACTCGTCATATTGACAGATAAATCACCCGTAACTATTCCCACACCTAACACCCTAATAAGATATACATTTCCCATCATAGCATTGAATTCGCGTTGGGCAAGGTCAGGAAATATATCTCCTTTCGCACCACAACTGCCCGCACCAAGTACCACAGTAGGTGTACAGTCTGTATATACTTCTAGTGCAAAATCGGCAGGGGAATTACTTTTAAAAGCGACCAGCACATTCCCACTTGCCACATTGTGTTGATAACGCACCCATTTTTCATGAGTTATGCCTACCCCACAAGTGGGTAGTGGCAACACAACACCTGTATTAGTTACCAACCCTTGAGCAAAACTATTCAAATTTACAGTAGTAGCTGATCCAAGGGCGGCTGCGCAAGTGTTGTAGTCTATAGTGCCTATATTTACGGCTCCTCCTTTATAAACTTGAAGTACAACATCTGCAGGAGTAGTTGAGCTACGCCCATCATTATTGTCATACTCCACGATAAGTCCTGATGTTGGCAATGTGCCACTTGTTTGGAAAGCACCCCATACATCTTTAATACTATTTCCTCCGCACCCTACAATAGGATTTGGAAAACCCGTAACCAAAGCACCCTTGCTACCCTCCTCTTCAAAAATATCCAATATATTGAACGTCTTGCCGCAGTCTTGCCCTGTAGCATCTATCACGTTAGCGGCATAAAACACGTCCTCAGATTTCTTTGCATCTTCATACAAACACAAAAAACCTGTAGCATCTACGCCTGCATCTGTAGAGGCAAGCGATATGTAATAAGTTACTCCTATAGTTACATCAAAAGAAACAGCTGCACTTGGTCCTGATGCCGTAAAACAACTACCAACTATCTCTGTGCCAGGGCATCCAACTGTGGTAACCACAAATCTAATATTTTCATTGGCATTAAATTCTAATCTAATGCGAGCGGCTGTTGCCACATGCTTAATCCAAACATTGGCTGCTACACTACCATAGCAACCAGGTGAATCGTTTGCGTCAAAAACTGTAGGCATGGTACCATCAATGAATACCCGCACCCCGCAATCTCCCAATTTAATTTCAGCAGGGTGTGTAGCTAAATCAGCACAATTATCTCGCTCTAATACCTCCGTGATACATATCTCGCCTGTCATGGTCGCATTGTCTGATAGATTGCCTATCCGAATATAGTAAGTCTGTGTGCCTGCCTCTGTGGCGGTAAATTCTAATACTTCAGGAGTAGCAAAAGCAGGTACTGCATTTGCACAAGCCAATTGCATCAAATTACCGCAACTGCCTGTTGTACTTTTAAATGCTTGTAAAACAGCATTTTTATCTGCATTTTGGTACTCTATGCGTACCCGTTTATTTTGAATAAGGTCAATTTTTAACCAGCCATCCGCTTGTATTGTACCTAGCAAGTCACAACCCACAGCAAGGGAATTGGCTTCATTATGTACGTAGTCATTTTCCACGTTAAAAGTAAAATCACACGTACCAATAGCTACGCTTACGGCACTGCTACAAAGATCGCGTTGCGGTATAGGCCCCGAATAAATAGAAATCGTAGCATTATAAGCACCCACAGCACTTAGATTCATCAAACGGACTGTATAGGTATTGCCACTAATGGCACTGATAAGCACCGTTTCGGTAGATAAATCGGTAGTCGTGTATAAGTTGGCGCAGTTTAACAAATTTACCGCGCTGCCTGCCCCATCATAAATGGCAATGGCTAAATTTGCACCTGATGTAGGTGTAACACTGAACGCTACCAACCCCGTATTATTAGAAATAACATTGAACCAACTATCCTGCGAAATTGCCCCAATGACTGCATTGCAGTTTGGAAGTGGGTCTGGTTGATTTGTATGCGTAACAGGAATAAGGATAGGAAGGTTTTCACCCACTCCGCTATTCAAATCATGGAAAAGCGTTGCTCCTCCCACTAAATCCGACTGAGCGCGTGCTTCAAAGGATATAGCCAGCCCTATTATTAACCACACAAACGAGATAATATATTTTTTGTATCGCATTTCAACAAATTATTTTAGGGAATTATATAAGAGTGTAAATTATTTTAGTTAAAAAAACAAAACAGCCGAAAAAATATTGTTTGTATATTTAGTACTAACTATTGGTGTAAACGATAAATTTGCTACAAAGTTACAAAAATACAAGGCAATAAAAAAAGGTGCTTACGCATACACGCAAGCACCTTTTCCATGTTCAACAAAAAAAACTAATTGATAACCAATTTTTTGGAGGCGATTTTCCCATTTTGCATCACTTGGATGATGTAAAGCCCAGCTTTCAACGCGCCTGTTTTGAGCGTAACATCCTGTGTACTACCAGTTGTTTCTACGATTTGCTTCATCAAACGGTTGCCCATCATATCGGTTATGGCTATGCTTGCCTGCCCCTTTTGAGTGGCGTGAAATTGTAAGGTTGCTTCTTCTCCACGAGCTATAGGATTGGGTTTGAGTTTCAAATCAAAA
>JAYTNK010000149.1:0-2320 GCA_043748375.1 Cytophagales bacterium | reverse complement strand
GCCTTACTTTATAAAGCTTTGTTATTGAGCGATAAATCTAAAGAATATGATGCACATTTGTTAAATACACATTTATACGAACCGCTTTTACAATATATACAAACGAATATTCCCACTCGGAAAAATAATGCGTTTGCCAAAGATTTGGTTATTATAAAAGGCACGCAACTCCCCGTAGAGCCTATGCAATTTGGTATAGGGAAAGAATGGTTTTATTGGAGCAATCCCGAAGATGAAGCTATCCAAAAAGATGCCGCTAATAATGTGAAATTAGGCTTGCGTGTATGGACTTTGCGCGAGCTTTTATTAGAAGGAACAGCAGATTTAATTAACAACTGGATGGAGGATTTGGAAGATGTAGATTATACACTTTTTATGCACGAACTCACCCAAATAAAATTAGATATTACTTTTTCAAATAAGTTTAAAGAAATTAAATGCTTTAAGTTTAAAGATAACAAAGGCAATACGCGTTTTTATGCTATAGATGATTTAAAGCAAGCTGATAATGTTTTTCTTATCAATGAAAAAACAGCGTCTATAGCTTATGCAATAAAAGGGTTAGGCTTTTCAGTCCTTGAGTTTACGATGGATACGTATGCTGAAATATTGAAACAATTATTTTCGCAATTAGATTATCTTACCCATGAAAAAGCATTGTTCACAAAAATTGTAACCGCGCTTGCTCCTCCTACACTACCTTTAGTTTTAAAAGCAGGTGAGTTATCTACTACTCAAAAGCATCAACTTTTTAATTTTTTGAAAGACTTAAAAAGTATCAAAGAAGAAGAATTAAGGCAAATACCACTCTATAGCCATCGGGCAGGCAAGGTAGGCAAGTTTATGGGTATCTTGCCTACTACCGCCGAAGTTCCGTTATGGCTTGAAAACTATAAAATAAAACATGAGGAAGATACTGAAAACGTACAACCTTATTTAATTGGAAAAAATAATTGGGAAATTTATACCTATATTTTGCAACCAAATTGGGAAAATATATTAAACACAATGCCCTCACAAGAACCCAATGTTATTATTGAATTATATGAATTTACGCTAAAACTTTTTGCGCAAAAAGCGGGACAACCAAAATTAGGTACTGCCCCTTATATTTTTGTGAATAAGGAAGTCGGTTTTAAAACAGTAGCCGATATTTTTTATCATAAATCTTTAGCAAATGTAACAAGCTATAATGTCTTAACTAAAGCCGTAAAAAAAGCATTCAATTTAGATGTACCTGCGCAAGAAATTTTACCGTTTTTAGCGCAAGAGCCATTCAAAACACCCGATATTACAAGTGATAAGGAGTGGAAGAATCGTTTGCAATATTTTATACAAGAGGCGCAAAATATCAGCCTTTCGTCAGAAGAAAAACAAGCTATTTTTGAGCTATTAACACAAATAATGCCTGAAAAAGACTTGCTTTTATTGCCTATTTTTGAAAGTGAGAGTGGGCGTATATTGCCACTTTCACAGATGCTAAGTAGCGAAGCAGAAGTACCCGATTGGCTACAAGGTTATCGTATAAAATCAGTGGCGATGAAAGGAATTATTACAGATAATGCTTTCATATTTCCGCAAATTATTGCAGCAGATTGGCAACATATTACTACGCAAAACAGTGTAAAACAAGCTGTTAGTCAATTTTATGAAAGCGTAAATATATACGCTCAAGCGAGCAAATCGCCTAAGCCTTTAACTAATTTGCCGTATATTTTTGTAAATCCAAGTGCAGGCTTTGTAATGCCTAATGCTGTGTTTTATCACAGTGCTATGAGCAATATATCGGATTATAAGTTTTTGCAAAGTGCTTTACTTACACTCACAAACTTGCCTACCCCACACGCAGAAACAATACCCTACTTACAAGAAAATATTTTCAAAACTAAAGAAAATACTATAGCGCAGTTCATAAAAAATGACAACGCATTTTTTATTTTGACAAAAGAAGAAATACTTGCCTTGCAAAAAATGTTGGATAAAACCAATGAAAACTTTTTTGAAATATTTACGGTAGGGGAAAGCGAAAATAACCCTAAAGAATTTATAGTAAACAAACGAAATAGCAAAATAACCCCTTGTTACTTAGATAAAAATCAACAGAAAATTGCAGAAAAGATAAAAGAAAATTATAGCGAACAATACAGCCTATTGCCCCCCAAATTATACTTGCCTGAACTTCGAAATAAAGGACTTTTGCAAGGTGCGCCCTTATTTGATTTGCTCTCAAAAGCAAAAGATATGCCCGCCGATATGCTGACCACTATGTTGGCTGAAAGTGGTAACAGCGAATTGCAACAAAAAGTATTCAGTAAAATTG
>JAYTNK010000148.1:0-3526 GCA_043748375.1 Cytophagales bacterium | reverse complement strand
GGCAAAGCAGCTATAGCCCAAACAGCTAAACGCGCAGGCACGATTTTACAAACTGACTTTTCAGATTTTACTTTTGCAAGTAACGATGCCTTGCCTACCGCTTTTATTGCCTCGCCTATTCGAAACAAAGAGGGTAGGTTTGTAGGTTTGGTCATTACAGAAATAGACAATGAAACAATCGATAAGCTAGTAAATGACTATACAGGACTTGGCAAAACAGGTGAAACAAGTATCATAGCCACTATAGATGGTAAAAACTACCTTACTACCAATACCCGCACCGCGAAGTTGAGCAACAAACCTATAGAGAAGAGGGACAAAGGAGAAGTAGTTTTAGAAAAAGCCTTGAGAGGTGAATTTGGTTTTGGAGCATCCAAAGATGTAAGGGGGATAGAGATAATGGCGCAATGGGCATATATTCCCGCTATTAGAAGTGCTTTAGTAGTAAAAATAGATTCACAAGAAGCCTTTCAAGCCGTCAATAACATAAAAAAACTATTATTTGTATTCTTTTTTTTATTTGTTAGTTTTACAACTTTAGCGGTGTACTTGGCTACGCGTTATTTAGTACAAAATATCAAAATTATTATACGTGCCAATCAACAGTTTGCAGAAGGCAAGTTTAATGAACGTATTGAAATTACACAATACAACGAAATAGGCAAACTGGGGCAAGCCTTTAACACTATGGCAGGCAACATTCAAAAATCGCAAGTCGAACTTGCTGATGCAAACACTCATCTCGAAAAAAGGGTGGAGGAACGTACCAAGGAACTTTATATGAGCAACGAAGCCTTGTCATCTGCTGGAGAAGAATTAAGGCAAAATCTGGAAGAACTGCAAAGCACACAAGACGCATTGATGCAACAAAAAGAAGCACTAGAAAGTACACTCCTTGACCTTAAATCTGCCCAATCACAACTGCTTGAATCGGAAAAAATGGCGGCACTTGGGCAACTTATCGCGGGAATAGCCCACGAAATCAACACGCCACTTGGTGCTATTCGCTCTTCTGTGAATAATATCAGTAATCAACTTGCCCCTACTTTAGAAGCCTTGCCAACCTTTTTTTCTACCCTTACACCTACGCAAAACGAAGTATTCTTTGATATTTTGCGCAAATCGTTGGGCAAAGATATTAGCATCACATCGCGAGAAGAACGCCTACATAAAAAAGAATTAAGGAGTTTTTTGAACGAAAATAACTATGAAAATCAGGTAAATTTGGCAGACCTACTTATTGATATGGGAGTCTATAAGGTAGGAGAGGAATATGATACCATCTTGAAAATTCCGCAAAACTTAGATATCGTGCGTGTCGCGCATAGTTTATCAGGCTTAGAGCGCAGTGCCAATACCATAGAAATAGCCACAGAACGCGCCTCAAAAATCGTATTTGCCTTGAAAAATTATGCGAGGCAAGGACACAACGAACAAATGGAGGAGGGCGCAATAACAAATAGTATTGAAACAGTTTTGACTATTTATCAAAACATTTTGAAACAAGGGATAGAAGTAAAAACAGATTTTCAATTTACAGGAAATATACTGTGTTATATCGACCAACTTAATCAAGTTTGGACAAACCTCATCCACAACGCTACACAAGCTATGAAATATAATGGGTCTTTATTTATAGCCACAAAATCAGAAAATAATAAGGTTATTGTTAGTTTTAGAGATACGGGTGGCGGTATTCCTCTTGGAATTCAAGATAAAATATTCAAGGCATTTTTTACTACAAAACCAATAGGCGAAGGCAGTGGACTTGGTTTAGATATTTGTAAAAAAATAATCAAACATCATAACGGTAATATATATTTTGAAACTGAAGAAGGAATAGGAACAACCTTCTTTGTAGAATTGCCTTTAGATATAACTGCCTGATCTATTAAAATGAAGCAGAAATAGTTTGGCGCGGATGTCAAACAAGGTTACAACAATGTTTGGTGTCCGCGCCAAATACCCAACAATTTAGTATTTACCTAACACTACCTTAAAACTATTTAATTTAAAATTTAAAATTTAAAAATTTAAAAAATCTTATTATGGCAAAAAATAAAAATACTATCCTTTGTGTTGACGATGATAAAACGGTACTTGACAGTCTAAAAAATCAATTACGTGGTATTTTTGGTGACACCTATAATTATGAAATTGCCCAAAACGGAAGCGAAGCCCTTGAAGTAGTTGATGAACTACAAGAAGACAAACTTGATGTAATTGTGGTTATTTCTGATTATATTATGCCAGGTATGTATGGTGATGAATTTCTTATAAAACTCCATGCAAAACATCCAAGCATACGAAAAATAATGCTTACAGGGCAAGCTGATGACAAAGCCGTAAAGCGAGCGCGAGATAATGCAAACCTGCTTTTTTGTTTAAAAAAGCCTTGGAGCCAAGAAGAATTGGCGAAAGTCGTCAAAATGGGTTTAGTTGCTTAAACTATTGTGTTTTTGCTTGTTTTTTGTTTTTTTAGGTATAGTGCTTAGCTGCAGGCAGCCTATCAACAGCTTGGTTTTGGCAGGCAAGTTACAAATTTGTCTGTGCTGATTAAGGGTAGAAAATATTAATTTACTCCCTTTCCTAAGAATACTTGTTAAATAAGGTGGTTATTTGAAGGTGTGGTGTTTTTGAACGCTTGTCAAGGTCTATGACTATTGACAACGTTCAAAAACAGGTTCTCTTGTTTTAAACCTTATAAGTTTGTTGTTTTCTTCGCTTCTGTTTAGGTTGCCCACCCTGAAAAGGGTACGCTACAGAGTGTCATCTTATTAAATCCCATTCCTTATAGGTTTGAACAACCGACAAATTAAAATTTATAGTAATGATTATCGAAAAGCCAAGCGAACGCCCACTTTCTGATAGTCGTTCACTTATTTTTGCGCATAAAAAAATATGCTCAATTAAATTGTAGTCATTAAAAAGGTCATAATAAATTGAAAGTCAAAGTATTATGACCAAAATTTGTGCAAAAGGTGTATCTTTGCGTTGCGAAACTAAGCCACCCCCGCTCAAATGTACCTCAAAGTTATAAAAAAACAAGCGCAAATCCTCGAAGATATTACCCTAAAATATTTTAATGGTGCCTTTAGTGCACATCATAATGTCTTCCAAGAGCTTGAAAGCACCTTAGACATAAGTGTTTTTACACCTCCAATGCTGTTAGGTTTAGAAAAGTTATTGGCTATATTTTTTTTAGGTCAAGTGGTAAGCTTGCCTACTTTGCATAGCATTTTGAGTAAATTTGGGGTGACTAACGGCAAGCAAATATTATATAAAAAGATTTGTAATACGCTGCATATCAGTACAATATGTAATTTTTTTAGCACTTTGTTTGAAACATATATCCACCAAGAACTCAAAGCACGGGTTGCGAAATTGGAGCAAATTTCCCATTACGTTGGTGGTAGACTCTAGCGTATTTAAACAATGGTTACAAAATACAACAGACTTAAATCCATACGAATCGTGTTATGGTAAATTTTTTAGCGGTCAATGCCACGCACCTGTTTATGGCTAT
>JAYTNK010000147.1:0-2578 GCA_043748375.1 Cytophagales bacterium | reverse complement strand
TGTAAGCGTCTGTTGGCATTGCCACATCACGCAAAAGTCCAATAACAGACGCTTACAGCGTGGCTAAAAGTGTGAAGTTATTTTTTATACGTTCCTAAGCAGGTCAATCGTAGTTTTTTGGTATATCATTTTGAAGTGCCTTGTTTTCGCTTTCATCTGCATTACCACCCAGAATTTGAGCTGACCTATATCACAGCAGGCAAAGGAGAGCGTATGATAGGAGATACCTTGCATTATTTTGAGGAGGGCGATTTAGTACTTCTGGGGGCAAATATTCCGCATACATGGGTAAGTCAAGAAAATAGTAGTGCGATAGTTATGCAATTTTCACAAGCGTTTATTGACTCTTTTTTACATTTAGAGGAGTTCAAAAATATCAAGGCTTTGTTGGAAAAAGCGCAAAATGGGCTTTTCTTTCCTGAAAAAGAGGATATAGTTGATTTAATACGCGCCTTGCCTGCCCAAGAGGGCGTTAGGCAAGTGTTGGCGTTATTAGCACTTTTACATCAATTATCTGATATGCCAGCACAAGGCATCACTTCTCAAACGCACTTTTCATTGAACCAACAAACCGAAACGCGCATCAATAAAGTTTGCCGTTATATCCAAGAAAATCATGAGAAACCACTTGATTTACAAACATTGGCTGCATTAATATACTTGTCGGAAAGTGCCTTTTGCAAATTTTTTAAAAAGACTACAGGCAAGACTTTCAGCGAATATCTGAATTTTATAAGGATTCAAGCCGTTTGCCGCGCTTTACAAGAAACAGATAAAACAATTTTAACCATCGCTTTTGAAAAAGGCTTTGAGAGTCTTACCTACTTCAATCGCGTCTTTAAGCGCGAAAAAGGTATAAGCCCCAAAACATTCAGGGATTTTCAATCAGCAAAGCCTCTTTCGAAATAAACAGCTTTCCTCCTGAATCTATGAAAATTCTTTTTATCAGCATTTGCCTATTATTCATCTGCCATACAATAGCTTTGGGGCTTAATAAATCATATTATTTTTCAATATTTTTTGAAAGTTCAGAAACATTTATTACTTTTGCAGCTCTATTTATCTTCAGAGTAGCAGCATGAAAAACACAGAACTTTTGAGGCGTGTGCAATGGAAAGACCTTACTACCTTATCCATAAAAGAAATGTTGATTGAGAACAATATCTCTATTCCTTGGGCATTGAGTTCTTGGTTGCTTGCCTACTATGGCTACTATTTGCTCGCTTTGCCATGCTCAACCATGTTTTTTTTGGCTGCACTACGTCAAACACACAATGGTTTTCACAATGCTTTGGGAACAACCAAATTTTTGACTTGGTTTACATTGTATTCCAACAGTATTTTGATGCTAACGGCTATGCATGCCGTGCGTTTTACGCATTTGCGCCACCACAAATATTGTTTGGGAGAATTCGATTGTGAGGGTAAATCCGCCTTTATGACGTGGTGGCAGGCTATTTTGTATGGTCCAGTTCATGTATTTTTAGTCCATAAAACTGCCTTGCAACAAGGTAATACTAAAGACAGGCTTAATATTTTATTTGAATTGGCTTCTATAGTTGTGTTTATTGGGGTAATTTGGTATCATCAGGTTTATTTTTTGATGTATCACTTGTTCATTATGGCGATAGGCGAGCTTCTAAGTGCGTTTTTTACAGTTTGGACAGTGCATCATGATTGTGGCGAAGATACCATAGCGCGCACCCAACGCACAAGTTGGAAAAATATACTTACATACGGTATGTTTTATCATTTGGAGCATCATTTGTTTCCTGCTGTTCCAACCATCAAAATGCCTGAACTTTCAAAACGGCTTGATGAAGTTGCACCAGATTTAGAGAAAAAAATGACTTTTTAAAATCTGTGCGCTTGCTAAATACACTGACGTTTTGAAAGTGTTTTAGTATAAATTGACAAAAGTGGCTGTTAAATTATCCAAAGGCAACGTAGGAATTAATTTGGAATCCGCCAAAGCTTTGGTGCGCAACTCAGCGGGGTAGCCTTCCATTTTGACCATTTCATAAAAAGCATGCTTATGAGGATACCACGCTATCAATACCAAATCCCAATGCGTATCTGATTCATCACCAATCAAGTACATACTTGGATTACCTTTCCAAAGAATCTTGCCTCCCACTTTTTCAAAAAAGGGTTGGGCTTGTTCTGCATAGATTTTGTATTGTGCTGCTCCTGTGAGGTCTGTGACTTCTACTTTTGCCTTAAACTTAATAAGGTTAATCATATAGACAGGTTGATTATCAGGATATTGTGTTAGAAATGTTTTGAGTTGCTCCCGCGTAGGGTCTAAAGTAGGCATATTGCTATGGTTTTTAAAAGTGAACGTTTTATTTATCTTTCCAATTCAAATATCAATTTTTCGCCTTGTATGATTTGTTGATACGCGATAAAAGGGTTTTCTATAGTGATTCAGTATAGTCTTTTTTTGTCGTTGTTAGAAAAGGGCAGGCAAGACCTTTATTTTACACATATTCCGCTATTGCACTTTTCGATAACGGCACAACATCTTCCATGATTGTTTTGCAAAATGTAAATAATACTAAAATAAAAAGGTTATTCG
>JAYTNK010000146.1:0-25146 GCA_043748375.1 Cytophagales bacterium | reverse complement strand
CCGTTTGGTAAAACTAATGCCTAATTGGAAAGCAGGTATTCAACGAGGAAAAAAGGTGGCTGTTTATTTTTTGCTTCCTATCGTTTTCTCGTTTAAGTAAAAAGGGAGTGAGATTTGTTGTGAAATATTCTCCCTGCTCTAAGTTTATTTTGCTAAAAAACAAGCTAATTCAAGTTTAGCGAAGCATAATTTGGAACAGTCTTTTTGGTAGTTTGCAATTTGCTTGTTCCAATAAAAAAAACGACTACCAAACTAAACCCCATGCAAAAAGTAAAAAACGCGTTTTTTGTATTGAGTTTTGGTGTGTAGTAGGCAAGATGCTCAATGCTGTCAATTTAACAATTTAGCCGACATCTTTTTGCAAAGGCGACTTAAAATAGAGGCTATTTTACCTTGCATCAAGCATCAAAACAAAATAGTGTTTTCTTAAATTGATAGCATTAGCAAGGTGTCTATGCTACAGTTTATCACGTTATTTAATATCCCTTCCTTATTTATTTTTCATTCGTAAATGTTAAAGATAAACCAAATCTCAAAAATATACGCTAATAGCCATGCGGGACTTCATGCTTGCAGTTTTGAATTGCAAAAAGGACAATGCTTGGCGGTGGTAGGCGAGAGTGGAAGCGGAAAGACTACGCTCTTGCAAATTTTAGCAGGTTTCTTGCCTACTGACTTTGGCGAAATGCGCTTACACAAAAAGTTATTGCCCTCGCCTGCCGATATGCTCGTGAAAGGCTATCCCGACCTTCAGCTTGTGCCACAAGATTTTAAGCTATTGCCCAATCACCGCGTTTGGGAGAATATCACCCTGCCTATTCGCCATTATGCTGCTGATAAACAAGCCAAACGACTCGCTTATCTATCCGAACTATTGGGATTGAAAGATTTACTTGAACGATACCCACGCGAATTATCAGGCGGGCAACAGCAACGAACCGCTATAGCGCGTGCTTTGTCGTCTGAACCTGCCGTCCTATTGTTAGACGAACCATTCAATCAAGCTGATACCAAAACCAAGCAAAAATTGGTACACGCCCTTGCCTACCTGAAAAAAAAGGATAAAACGGCTATTGTCTTGGTAACACACGATGCACAAGAAGCATTAGGGCTGGCAGATGCCTTGTTGGTTTTGCAGGCAGGCAAGACATTGCAATGCGACACGCCCACCCAAATTTATACGCACCCAACTGAAAAATATATAGCTGAATTATTTGGTTACATAAACTATTTTCCAAAAAACAAGCAGTCTGAAATGGCTGTGAGGGCTGAACACACTTTTTTTTCGCCTACACCTACCGAACTACAAGGCGAAATTATTTACAAATTCTATTACGGACACAGCTATCGCTATGTAGTACAGGTAGGCAAGCACTTGCTTTGGGAAGTATATGATACGACCTCATTGCCAGAAGGTAAATGCTACTTGGCTTTTCATACTGATAAACTGATGAGGTTTTAATAAAAAAACACGCTAAAACCTTTCAATACAAGGCGTTAGCGTGTTTTTTATGATTTACAGATGGCTATTTATTTTGAATTATATAATTTCTTATAATACTCATCAGCCATGCGGTCAGATTCAAAGTAGTCCATAATATCTTTTATGCCTGTTTTGACGACTTCCCACCACTTTCCTTTTTTGTCATAATAAGCAGGAATAACTTCGTTCTCCAATACATCTAAGATATGCGCAGCGTCCAAATCGTCTTGGTCTTCGGTAGGCAAGTTCATATCTACCGCTTCTACTGTGTAACCATTTTTGCCATGATTTACAAATTCGCAAATCCAACCGTCATAAATAGATACGTTTACACCACCGTTCATGCCTGCGGTCATACCGCTTGTGCCTGATGCTTCGCGTGGTCTGCGTGGAGTGTTCAGCCATACATCTGCGCCTAATTTAAGGTCATGCGATAAGCGCAATTCATAGCCTGTGAGTACAGCACAATTAGCAAAGTTGCGAGTGGTTTGCACCAAGCCATTGAAAGTGTGGATTGCACCATTATCTAAGGGGTACGGCTTGCCTGCCCAAAGAATTTGAACGGGCATTTCTTTGTTGTTCACGATTTTCAAAAAGCGTTCTTTGAAGCGCAATATCAAATCGGGGCGTTTATAGGACGCGAATCGTCTTGCCCAAACTATAGTAAGTACTTCAGGCTTGAAGAGCTTGCCTGTTTGGTCAGCTACAATATCAAAAAGTTCTTTTTTGAGTTGTTGTTTGCGGGTATTAAAGGCTTTGTTATTGCCCTTTTCCCAAGCAGCGAGCAGGTCTTTGTCTGCCCAATATTCTTTGTCTTGAGCGTTTGTGATGGCGATAATTTCGCAAGTATCGTCATAATCTTTCCACATATCTTTGGCAACTTCGCCATGCAGTTTCGATACGCCATTCGCCAATTTTGCGCAACGCAACGCGGTAACGGTATAGTTGAGGCTGGGGTGTCCGTTAGTGATTTTAAGAATTTCGGGTGTGGTAAGTTCTTTTTCGAAGAAGCGCATTTCATTCAATTTGAATGCGTTATGTTCTTCATTGCCCGCCAATTCAGGAGTATGGGTGGTAAACACAAAATGCTTGCGCAATTCTTCTTGTGTTTTAAATTTATTGTTTTTGAGATAAAAAGCAAGTGGGAGTGCGTGCCCTTCGTTAATATGGTAAATATCCGCTCCGCCCAATGCCTCAACAACCTTGCCTCCGCCTATGCCCAACACGATACTTTGGGCTATGCGCGTGTCAATATTATTGTCGTACAATTTTTCGGTAATGGTACGTGCAAGATGGTCATTTTGGGGAATATCTGTGGTAAGCAAATAAAGAGGCGCGGTGCCAAACGTCGTGGGAGGCAAGTAATACGCCTTTATATAAACGTGAGGATTGTTATGAACAGCCACACTCACGATAATACCTGTGTCGACAAGAAAAGGGTAGTGTTTTTCCGTAAATTGTACGCGCAAGTTTTGGTCGATTTGGCGTGTTTGGTCATAATAACCATATTTCCAAAGCATACCCACCGCTACAAAATTTTGCTTGAGTTGATAAGCACTACGTAAATGCGAGCCTGCCAAAAAGCCTAACCCGCCAGAGTATATCTTAAGCGATTGGTCGACGGCATACTCCATGCAAAAGTAGGCGACTTTGGTTTGATAATCTGCCGCAGGTATATAATCCTCCTGCCAATAGGCAGAGGCTTCAGGGGCTGTTTGGGCGGTTTTAGTGGTTTTAGCCATGCTAAATCTTTTGGATAGGGGATAAAATGATGGCAAATGTATGCCTATTTTTTTACTTTGAGCTATGATAGCTATACTTGCCTGTTATTTTATTTATAGATAACTTCTTGAAAAACAAGTAGTTGAACAATTTGCAAACGTTATCAAATATTATAAAGTTTGCGTATTATTCGGTCAGTTTATGCTTTTGATTAGCGCGAATATTTGCCATATCCCAAACTATTTTTTCGGAGGCAATTACTTTTCGCATTTTGCATTGGCTTAGTTGGCAGATAGCGCAAGAGGCAGGGGGCAGGCAAGGGTCTGCATGAATAAACACTTCTACGGGGTGTTTTTGCACTTTCTCCATTACTTGTTCGAGCGTGCGCACTTCGTCATGCACGCGTTGCAAGTCCCAATAATACGGCAGGGTGGTGTGGCAATCGATGTGCAGGTCGCGTCCGTATTGAATAACGCGCAGGTTGTGTATATCTATCCACGCATCTTGCCTGTGGTCTATTAAAAGCGTTACGATTTTGGTAATGATAGGCTCATTCGCCTCGTCCATTACGCCTGATACGGCTTCACGCAGCAAGCCTACACCCGTATAAATAATGACTCCAGCAAACAGAAGCGTAAGCGGAATATCTAACCAGTACCAATGCGTGGCATACATCAATATCAGCCCTATCAATAAACCCACGCTTGAATGTGCGTCAGAACGTATGTGTTTGCCGTCTGCTACCAGCGTGAGCGAGCTATGTTTTTTGCCTTGTTGTATTAAATACTCGCCCATAGTCCAATTGATAAGCGTTGAAAAGGCAGTAAGGGCTACGCCCAAGTCTATTTTTTGCAAAATAGGCGGATAAAATAAGCTGTGAATCGCCTTGCCTACCATAGCCATGCCTGCCACAAAAATAAGCGCACCCTCAAAACCTGCCGAGACGAATTCTATTTTGCCATGTCCATAAGGGTGATTGCTGTCTTTTGGTTTATAGGCTTGATACAAACTAAATAGCGCAAATGCGCCTGCCAATACATTCACGATAGATTCTAAAGCATCAGTAAGAATAGCGTCAGAGTTGGTTAGGGCATAGCCCAAAAATTTTGCACCCATGAGCAAGCTACTTACTATGAGTGTGAGGTATAATAAGCGTATTTTCATAATTTAAAATAAAATAGGTATATTTGGGGCAGGCGAGCCGTAAATTACAAAGACATACGTTGTCTAATCGCTTCATAAATAGCCACTCCTGCCGCTACCGATACGTTCAAAGATTGCACCTCACCTGTGTGTGGAATACGCGCCAAGTAGTCGCAAGCGCGTATAATATCGTTTGAGATACCATCTTCTTCTGAACCCAACACGATAGCAGTCGGAACAGTCAGGTCGATACCATAAAAGTAATCACCCGCCTTTTCAGTACACGCTATTACTTGTAAACCACTTGCCTGCAACAGTTTAATGGCTTGTATCAAACTTGCCTCCCTGCATATAGGCAAGAAGTTCAACGCACCTGAAGAGGTTTTAACAGCTTCGCCATTCACTTGCGCGCCTCCGCGCTCAGGAATAACAACGGTGGTAAGTCCTGCTACTTCAGCGGTTCGACAAATTGCCCCAAAATTGCGGACATCGGTAATGCGGTCAAGGACAAGCACTAAGGGCGTTTTGCCCTCCTCGAAAGCAGTTGCGACCACATCACTCAATGAAGCATAATCGACGAAGCCGCGAAAGGCAACTACGCCTTGATGGTTTTTGGTGGTTAGGCGGTCTAATTTTTCAGCAGGTACGCGTATAACAGGTACTTGTCTTGCCTCCGCTAATTCAATGACTTCGCCCAGACGTGAGCCTTTGCCAAGTTCGCGCTGAATGAATATTTTGTCTAAATTTTGTTCTGCCTTGAGGCTTTCCATGATGGCTTGCACGCCAAATACGAGGTCTGTTTTTCTTTTTTCCATAACTATTGTAGCACTTCTGCGAGTTTATTTTCTAATTCTTGTCCACGTAAATTACGGGCAATTATTTTCCCTTCTTTGTCCAATAAATAAGTAGTAGGAATAGATTCTACCGCATACGTTTTTGAAACACCTGTTTGGGCTTGGTTCATTTCTACTACGTGTTGCCAAGTGAGTTTATCGTCTGCGATGGCTTTCAGCCAAGCGTCCCGTTTGGTATCCAACGACACACTAAACACTTCGAAGCCCTTGCTTTTGTATTGCTTATAAAGACGCACTACATTAGGGTTTTCCATACGACAAGGCTTGCACCAAGAAGCCCAAAAATCAATTAGCACCACTTTTCCGCGTAGGGAGGCAAGGGTAGCAAGTTTGCCTTCGGGTGTTTCGAGTTCGATATTGGGGGCAACCTTGCCTACCGATAAGTGTTCGGTAGCACCATATTTCTGTTTAATTTGGGCTAACCGTTGCTCAAAGCGTTTGGTATAAGCGGAGGCAGGCAAGTTTTTTTGATAGTTTTGAAATACTTTTTCTATATAGGCTTTTTCAGTTTCGTACTCTAACGATTCAAGTCCTACGAGTCCTACTATAGAAGGCTGTATTGTATCAATGAGTGCTTTGAGTTGCTGAATGCTTTTTTCTTGATAACTTTTATAGGTTTTTTGGATAGTGGCTTTTTCGGTTTCGGAAATTGCTTTGGCATCTGCTTTTTGCAGGTCGACTATTTGATTACGAAAATTAGCAAACAAGGCATCAAGCGTAATGTAATGTATAGAGTCGTCAGAGCCTTGAATCTCATAGCGATTTTCGGCATCTTGGTTGGCAAATAGGATTTTGACTTGGGTTTGCTTAGGATTTAGCACAAGCGGAATCTCAAGGTCATCAAATAAACGAAGTTTAAAGAACTCTGCCTCGCTGACTTTTATTTTGAAAGAAAAATCTTTGCCGTTGGCTACTGTAGAGTCGATGGTTTCGTATTTTTCGCCTATAAATTTTTGGAGTTTGACTTTGGTTTTTTGGGCATTTTTGAAAGTACCTGAAAGGGTTATGGTAGTGCCTGCTTCAGTGTTTTTCTTGCCTACATTTTCTGCTTGTTGGTCTTTTGGGTTTTGTGCGCAGTTAGTGGCGAGGAGGAGAAGGCAGATACTCCAAAAACGTGCTGTTTGTATTTTCATAGTTTGCAACATAAAGGTAAGTGCAAAGATACAGCAAATTTCATGATTTCTTAAACTTGCCTGCCCTAAATTGTGTTTTAACAAAAAAATTAGGTCTTTGTAGCTAAATATTTTTGGTTTCGTTTGCATATTATTAAAATAGCATTACATTTGTGTTTCTTATTTGTTATCGAACAGTTAAGAAATACTTTTCACTAACTAATTTACAAACCTAAAAAATCATGATGAAAGCAAAGCTACTCTATGTGGTCTTGTTGCTCTGTGCTTTTGCTACGCCAGCATTTGCGCAACAACGAACCATAACAGGCAAAGTAACTGATGATGCCAGTCAAGGAATACCAGGCATTTCAGTATTTATCAAAGGCACTACACAAGGCACAACTACCAACGCGGACGGTGGTTATAGCCTAAACGCTACAGATGGCGCGATGCTCGTTTTTCAAGGCATTGGCTACACAACGCAAGAAATCGCGCTGACTGCGGCTAACACCCTTGATATTCAATTGGTTACCGATAACCAAATATTAGGCGAGGTAGTGGTAACGGGTACAGCCGATGGTATGACAAAGGAAAAAATACCTTTTGGTCTAGCCACCATTGACCAAAAACTTCTTCAACAAGTGCCAGGCGTAGATGCAGGACAAGCCTTGCAAGGTAAAATTGCAGGTGTTACGGTAATGCAGGGAGCAGGGCCTGGCGGTGCGCCTTCTATTCGTTTCAGGGGAGCCACGCAGCTTACTGCGAGTAACGCGCCACTTATCTTGATAGATGGTGTGATTACTGATGGCTCTATAGGCGACATCAACGCAGAAGACATCTACAAAATGGAAGTCGTAAAAGGTGCTTCAGGAGCGTCTATGTATGGTTCACGTGCAGGCAATGGTGTATTACATATTATCACACGCAAAGGGCAAGGATTGAAATCAGGCGAAACAAAAGTTACCTTCCGCAATGAATTTGGGGGTAGCTCTGTCATTAAAGATTATCCTTTAGCTACTAAAACTCCCTATGAATTTAACCCAGATGCTACGGTAAAGGTAGATGCTGATGGTGATCCTATAAGCATTGACGGTTTGGTGAATAAAAACTTCCCCAAATACACCAATCAACAAAAGAAATTCTTTACACCTGGCAATTTTATGACCAATTACTTAGCGGTAGAAGGCAAAAATGACAAAACAGGTTTCTTAATCTCTTTCCAAAACATGAACCGTTCTGGTGTAATTAAAGTAAATGATGGATACCAACGTAGAAATTTACGCGTAAACGTGAACCATCAATTATCTGAAAAGATAAGTCTTTCTTTGTCGAGTGCTTATATCAACTCTGATGATGACTTTGTACAAAATGGACAAGCTGGACCTTTCTTTGCGCTGACTTTTATGCCGCCTAATGCTGATCTAGAAGCCACAAATCCATCGGATGGCTCTCCTTATCGTTGGAATGCGGCACGCATAGCTCAAACGGGTGCTTTAGAAATTAATCCACTTTATCGTATGTCCAATAACAAAATGCGAGATAACCTAAACCGTGTAGTAGGTGGTACAGAGGTGCGTTATGATGTTTTGGAATGGCTTACGCTTAGTGCGGTTTATGGTGTTGATAGAGAAGATTTCCGTAGAAGAAACAGTTATCCAGTAGGTTATTTGCCCAATAGTCCTACAGGCACTATAGGGGGGAGACTTACAGAAACTGCTTCAGCGCGTTTTTCTCAAAATACATGGGCAAATGCGATTGCCAAGAAGAAATTTGGAGAGTTAAATACCACCTTTCGGGTAAGCTTCTTGCGCGAAAAAAGCGATTATCGCCTCATTGAAGCGCGTGCGCAAGGCTTCCCTTCTCCTGGGCTTGTCAATTTAGGTGCGGGCGATCCCGCTCAATCCGCGTTATCTTCTATTATTGAAGAACGTGTAGCGCACAATGTATTTGCAGCGGGTTCTTTGGATTACAAAGACCGTTATATTTTAGACTTCTTAGTGCGCCAAGATAAATCTTCTCTTTTTGGGAAAGATAATCGCTCTCGCACCTTTTATAGAGTGTCAGGTGCATATCGCATTTTACAAGATGTGGTTATCCCAGGTATTGACGAATGGAAGTTGCGTGCCTCTTATGGTACTTCAGGACAACGTCCAAGCGTTTTTAATGCACAATACGAAACCTATGGTATTTCAGGTGGCTCTTTAGTAAAGCAAAATTTGGGTAATACTAAACTAAAGCCTTCTGTTTCAGCTGAATTAGAAATTGGTACTGATATACAATTCTTAAAGCGTTATAGTGCTACTTTTAACTACTCACGCGCTGTAACAGATAACCAAATACTATTAGCACCTTTGTCTACAGTAGAAGGATTGGGTTTCGCAGATCAGTGGAAAAATGCAGGTGAATTGACAGGTAGTTCTATAGAAATGGCTTTGAATGCTACTATCGTGGAAACTAAAGACATACAATGGAGTGCAGGTTTGGTATTTGGCCGTATTCGCCAAAAAGTAACACGATTGGATATACCTGGGCAACGCTTCGGACCTGGTAATAATCAAGATGCAAGTTCACCACCATTTTTCTTACGAGAAGGTGAAAACTTGGGCATTATGTATGGGCAACGTTATGCACGCACGTCTGAAGATATGCAATATGTATTAGGTTCAAATGGACAGCCTGTTGATGCTACGCTTTACACTCAAAATGCAGACGGTTTGATGGTGCTTAAAACAGCCGAAGGCAAGTCTACAGAAGCGCCTATCAGAATGACAAACCCTGATGACAAGACGTTATTTTGGAAAATAGGCGACTCCAATCCTAATTTTAATCTTGCATTGAACTCTACTTTTACTTGGAAAGGACTTTCTTTGTATTTCTTGTTTGACTGGAAATCAGGCGGTGATGTCTATAACCTCAGTAAACAATGGGCTATCCGCGAACTTCGCCATAATTTCGTAGATGGAGGCAAGCACAGCGCTTATTATGGCGCAGTATCTAACCTAAGTAGTGTGCCAACAGATTATTTTGTAGAAAAAGCGTCCTACATTAAATTGAGAGAACTCAATATTAGTTATAGATTTACCCGTGAAAACCTAGTAAAATTAGGTGATTGGGCAAAATTATTCCGCGAAATTCGAGTAGGCGTGGTGGGACGTAACTTGCTCATGATCACCAAATACTCTGGTGTGGATCCTGAAGTTTCTTCTGATCCACCAGCCACCGTTCAAACAAGTGCCGCCAATAATTTTGATAGAACTATCTTTGGTTTTGATGCTTTTGGTTATCCTCAATTTAGAACCTTCTCTGGTTTTGTAACTTTCTCATTTTAATTGAAACATGAAAAAAATACTTAAAAATATAACTTTCGCACTTGCTTTTTCAAGTGCTGTAGTGCTGCAAGGTTGCAAAGGCGAATTAGATGTAAAAAACCTGAATGAGCCTAACTTTTCAGACGTTTTAAAAGACCCTAACTCTGTAGCCAAAGTGCCTGCGGGTGGTTTTCTGAGCCTTTACAATGCTATGGATGGGGTGGGACTTTCCACCTTAGATATTACAGGCGATTATATGTCTTCTTCTTGGGGTAACTTTGGCATGCGCGACTTGGGCACACAACCTCGCGCTGCTTATAATAACTCTATAGCCTATTCCAATGCAGGGGATACAAACTTAAATCTTTGGCGCAACTTGAATGCCGCATTGGGTATTGCGCGTGAACCATTAATCATTATCAACGTAGAAGGTAAGAGTTTAGATAAAGATGGTACGAATAAAGTTACAGGGCTTGTAAAAGCTTCTTGCGAATATTTGCAAGGAGTTTCATTGGGCTATTTATCCTTATTCTTTGATAAAGCCTTTATATTAGATGAAAAAAGCGCTTTTGGCTCGTTATCCTTGTCATCTGCATCACAAGTGCGCGATGTGGCGATTACTAAATTGGAGGCTTGTATAGCCACATGTAATGCCAATACTTTTACCACTACGTTTTTCAATGGTCAGGAATACACCAATGTTCAAATGGCAAAAATAGCCAATACCATGGCAGCTCGTATCCTTGCCTACCACCCACGTACTCCAGCCGAAAGTGCTTTGGTGAATTGGGCTAAGGTAAAAACATACGCAGAAAATGGACTTGATTTTGATCTTATCGTGAATGCTAATGCCAATAACTATCTCACTAATGCCAGATGGTTAGAGAATGCGGGACCAAGTCAAGATACATTTTGGTGCAGAATTGACCAACGCATTGTAAGTTTAATGAGTACGAATGGCTTGCAAAATGTTGCCCCTGTCGGACAGCCCATGACTTGGCCAGATACAGGCGTAGATTCGCTCGATCAAAATGGTGCAATTATCCAAGATGATCGTTTTCGGGACGATTGGGTAAAAGGATCTCCTCCATTTATTCCTGGTCGTGGACGTTATTTCTTTTCGTATTATTTCACTAACCGTTATACATCTACCGTAGATATAGATAAAGGACCTTGTCATTTGGCACTCAAGGCTGAAAATGACTTATTGTTAGCTGAAGCACTTATTCGTACAAGTGGTTCGACTACAGATGCAGCAGCTCGTATCAACCTTACACGCACTACTCGTGGCGGCTTACCTACCCTTACAGGCATGGAAACAAATCTGTTGGCACATGTGTTGTATGAGCGTTCTATAGAGTTAATGAACTCTATGGCGGGTATGGGCTTTTTGGACAATCGCCGTATGGGTTACATTGATACGGCTACGCTTCAAATAGTACCAAATTATTTTAATGCAGGCACGATACCCCATTATCCAGTACCTGCTTTAGAACTTAGCAGTTTGAAATTACCTATTTATACCTTTGGTGGTTTGTAAGCCTTTAGCTTAAGTTCTCCATAAAAAAAGCCCCTTTCACAAGGGGCTTTTTGTTTTTTACGAAATAATATTTAGTCAGCCCAATCGATACCTTTTACCAACAACATAGCCGTAACAGCTTCAGGACTACCTGCTTCGGGTTGCAGATTATATACCCAAGCGGCTTCGGGAGGCAAGCTCATGAGTATGGATTCGATGCGTCCGCCTGTTTCTAAGCCAAATTTTGTACCCGCGTCATACACCAAATTAAACTCTACGTAACGTCCGCGCCTTACATATTGCCAGCTTTTTTCATGGGCAGTGTATGGTTTATCGTTATTTTGACGCATAAAGTGTGTGTAAGTAGGGGCAAACGTCTTGCCTACCGCCTGCACAAAAGCAAAGCGGTCTTGCATCGTGAATCCGTCTTGTGTATGCAATCTATCGAAGAATATACCTCCTACGCCCCTCGTTTCTTGTCTGTGTTTGATATAAAAATAATCATCAGCCCAATTTTTAAAGGTAGGGTAGTAAGTAGGGTGATGCTTATCACACGTGCTTTTTAAGGCTTGGTGAAAAAATTGAGCGTCTTCTCGCACAATATAATGCGGGGTAAGATCGATACCACCACCAAACCATGCCCGTTTTCCGTTATCTGTTTCGAAATAGCGCACGTTCATGTGAATGATAGGGACAAACGGGTTGTGCGGATGCAAGACTATCGAAACCCCTGTGGCATAAAATTCATTTGCCTCAAAGTCAGGATTTTGTCGCAAGGCTTCGGGCATTTCTCCCCAGACAGCGGAGTAATTTACGCCTCCTTTTTCTATGACATTTCCATTTTGCATGATGCGCGAAACACCACCACCGCCGCCTGCCCGTTGCCATTCATCCGTTTGGAAAGTGGCTTTGCCGTCTGTTTGTTCGAGGGCTACGCAAATTTCTGCTTGTAGATTTTGGAAAAACTGTGTTACTTCGTTTCTGAACATTTTTTGCGCGTTTTTTTAAGTAGCAAATCAGCTGTTTTGCAAGGATAAAATTTAGCCCAACATGAAGTCTATATCACTTTGGCTCATAGATTTGATAGAGGCAGAATCACTGCCAATAATATTGTCAAAAAGTTCTTTTTTATATTCTTGCAATTTGAGTATTTTCTCCTCAATCGTACCTTTGGTGATGAGTTTATAACTCATAACAGTTTTTTCCTGCCCCATGCGGTGTGTGCGGTCAATCGCTTGGTTTTCAGCAGCGATGTTCCACCAAGGGTCATAAATAAAGACCATGTCAGCGGCTGTAAGGTTTAGTCCTACGCCACCTGTTTTGAGTGTCATGACGAACACTTTACAGTTTTTGTCTTGCTGAAAACGGTTTACGAGTGTTTGTCTATCGGTAGTAGCACCAGACATAGACACGTATTCGATGCCAGCTTGCGTCAACTCTTCACAAATAGTATCCAAAGCATTTATAAAAGACACAAAAACCAATACTTTATGCCCATTGGCGGTAGCTTCTAATAAATTTTCTACCAATAATTCGCGTTTGGCAGAAACAATCAACCCATCTGATTTACTTTCAGGCGTAGAGGCAATTTGCCTCAATTCAGTCATCGCTTGCAAAATAACAAACTGTGATTTTTCGATACCTTCTGTGCCTATTTTTTGGTTGATGAGCTCTTGGAAATATCTTCTACGTTCTTCATACAATCGGCGTTGATCGTCTGCCATTTCTACATACAAGATTTGTTCTATCTTGGGAGGCAATTCCTTGAGTACGTGTTTTTTGAGTCGGCGTAATATAAATGGGTAGATTTTTTTACGCAATTCTAAGGATACATCTTTATCTGTACCTGCTTGAATAGGATACGTATAGTGTTTATTGAATTCATCAATCGTACCAAACATGGCAGGGTTGAGAAAACGGAACAGCGAATACAGTTCAGTAAGGTTGTTTTCTACAGGAGTACCGCTAAGGGCAAGGCGATGCTCGGCTTGTAGTAGCATCACGGCTTTGGAGGCTTGCGAGCTTAGGTTTTTGATGTTTTGCGATTCATCAAGAATGACATAATAAAACTCTTTTTCTTTAAATTGTTCTATAGAGTTTCTCATCATGGCATAAGTCGTTAGCACCAAATTGTAAGTTACTGCCTTTTCGAGTTCGCGTGTTGCACCATAATACATATAATAGGTAAGCGTTGGGTTGAACTTGCCTATTTCATTTTCCCAGTTGAATAGCAGGCTTTTGGGCATTATGATAAGCGTAGGCTTTTGCATTTCGGGGTAAATGGTAGAAAGCAGGGTAATGGTCTGCAAAGTTTTGCCCAAACCCATGTCATCAGCCAAACAGCCACCTAATTTATTTTCATGCAAATAATTTAGCCATTTTACGCCCTGTTGTTGATAGGGGCGCAGTTCGGCTTTTACGTTCTTTGGTGTGCTAAATCGTTTACTTTTCAAGCCATTGAAGCCTTCAAATACTTTTTGGCTCTTTTCAAATATTTTGCTTGTAATTTTATCGCTAATTAAGTCTTCAATCAGTGGCAAATCAAAAAAAGAAATCTTAACACCATCTTTTCCTTTTGCACGTTTGAAAATGCGTTCAAGGCGTTGCAAGTACTTCTCATTTAAGATGGCTTGTGTGCCATCATTGAGCATGACATAGCGGTTTTTTTTGTATTGTGTAATAACATCAAAGACGTTGAACTTTTGCCCTTCTATTTCTAACGAGGCATCCCCTTCGAGGAAGTCAATACCCGATTTTAGCGCGAAGTTAAGTTTTGCTACACTGGCTATAATCTTATAATTTCTAAGTTTTTCGGCTCCAAAAACCTGATAAGTTGTAAGGAGTTGCGGGAGGTGGATTTTGATAAAATCGCGGGCAAGTGTTTCAGAAACGATTATTAGATTACCATCGCTAAATACGCCTACTTCTCCTTTTTTTAGTTTGCTTTTGCTTTGAATCAGTGTTTTAACTTCATCTACGGCTTTTTCTATGGGACTATATTCAATATTTTTGATGGTAATAAGGTTCTCCATATCATTCACAGAGGCTATACAGTCAAGGTCATATTTCTCTAAGAAGTCTGCATCGAAGTTAGGCAAGGTTTGCGTAACACGTACAAACAAAGAGTTTGCCTCATCTATTTTTTCAAAAATGAGGGTGGGTTGGGGCTTTGCAAGGTTTTTGTCATCTATAGCTATGGCATAGTCTTCATAATTTAGTTCTATATTTTGCGAGTATGAATATAACAATGATAAATATTTTTCTAGGTCTTTGTGTGCAAATCTTGTTTGAAATGCACTTAAGCGATTGTAATTATTCCCGATGCTATTGATAGGGTAGAGCGTATTTTCATGAAGTATATAATTTTCTGTTACAGGCAACAAGTTTGTAAGCTCATTATCTTGGTGTACGAGGGCTACTTGTGCGTACATGGTTTTCCGCTCTTCGTCTTCCGCTTGTATTTTGATAATGATTTTACCCTCGCCTACCGCAAAAAAAAGCTCGTTTTGTTGGCTATCTACCACATTTTTACAATGTTGAAGTTGCCACATCAAATAATCATGCTCTGAAAGATAAACTTTATCATTGTCTTTTTCCCAATCGATGGCAAAATCTAATTGACGTTTTATATTTTCAAAACTGCGCAATACTTCGCGCACTGAACCGCTATGAGCGCGGTAATCTGCTTCGGCAGATTTGCCTTTTGAATTTACTATATCGATATGTGCGCCAATTTCATCAAAATTGAGCTGAAAAAAAATATCTATAATTGTTTTTTCCTTACCACTTTTTTGGTAAGCGTCGCGTTTGAGTTGTTCAAAAATATCTTGCATACTTGAATAGACAATTTTTTTTTTGCAAATTTACATGTTTTTTTTATTTATTTGCACATCATGAAATACCAAATCCGTTTATTTTTCACCGCATTAATGTTTTACACACGCATACCTTGTCCTGTTTGGGTCGACCACAGCGAGGAGTATCTGAATCGTTCCACTCGTTATTTCCCGCTTATAGGCTGGGTAATTGGCGGTATAAGTGCGCTTGTTTTTTTGGGATTAGTACAGTTTTGGTCGCCTTTGGTCGCTCTTTTGGGTAGTATGTTTAGCAGTATTTGGCTAACAGGTGCGTTTCATGAAGATGGGCTTGCCGATGTATGCGATGGCTTTGGAGGAGGCTGGACAAAGGAAAAAATACTTGAAATCATGAAAGACTCTCGGCTGGGTACTTATGGTGCGGTGGGTTTATTTTTAGGCTTAGGCTTAAAAATAGCCGCCTTACAAGATTTACTTCGTTTTTTGAATAATTACGAACTCATGTTGGTCATGATAGTGGGACACAGTTTGAGTCGTTGGGTGAGTACGACTATTATTTTTTCGGAGGAGTATGCGCGTGCCGATGCTACGAGTAAAATCAGACCTATTGCTCAAAAAATGACTGCGTTCGAATTTGGTATTGCCTCTATTTGGGGTTTATTCCCTTTAGCAATCTTATTATTTTTTGCTCCTTTTTGGTATCCATTAGTTGTATTAGCAGTCATTTGGTTAGTAAGAACATGGTTAGTGCGCCATTTCAACAAGCATTTGGAGGGCTACACAGGCGATTGTTTAGGGGCAACACAGCAAATTACTGAAATTGTATTTTACCTTGTTTTGGGTGGCATATTACACCAATAGGTCAATTTATTTTTAATAAAATACTGATAATCAATTATTTAACCCAAGTTGTGTGTTATACTTTTTTTGACGAAAAACCATGTAAAAACAGTTTTTTTTTGCAAAAAAGTCTGTTTTTCCAGTTTTTTTCCATAGGATAGGGGTTGCTACCCCTATCCTATGGAAAAAATAATATAACGGACAACTTGGATTATTTAGTCCTTCTTATATACGCAAACCAAACCAATGCGACCAATAATATCGCTATGCTTATTCCGCCAAAAAGCCATAATCGTTGTTGTATTTTTTTAAGGTCTTCAATTTCTTGCGATTGGTTTTTTATTTTTAATTCTTTTTCGCGTTGATTAGTTTGAAATTTTGCTTGTAAATCCGATATACCCATTTCGCTCAATAGCAAAGAGTCTTTTAGTTCTAAATGCCGCTTCAAATAATTATAGGCTTGAGCATGATTGTCCATTTGCGCGTAGGTGATAGCCAAACTTTTGTATGCATCTTTTTGGCTATCCCGCGCTCCAATGAGCGTAGCCATGCGCAAACCACGTTTGAGATACACAAGAGCTTGTTCGTTGTTTTTTTGAGCTAAATACAACTCGCCTACGCTGACGAGCGAAAACGCCACGCCACGTTTATCCTCTAATTTCTCTTTTATTTTAAGCGATTGCGAGTGATAATCTAAGGCTTGGTCATAGTTGCCTTGTTTTCGAGCAAGGTCGCCCAAATTGTTCAGGACTTTGGCTTGGTTTTGGGGCAATTTCGCACTCTCATATATGTTAAGGGCTTTTTGGTAGGCAAGTTGGGCTTCTGCTAACTGATTTGTGTCTTCATACACAGAGCCAACATTGCTTAATGCTTGGGCGGTACTGGGCTTGTCTTGGTTTGCTTCGCTCATGCGCAAGGCGCGTTGAAAATGTAGTAATGCCTTATCCGCATTCCCTAATTTTTTATAAACTGCTCCAATGTTATTGAGTATAAGCAAGATTTTTGCGTCGTCTTTATTTTCTTCGCTCAATTTTAAGGCTTGAAAATAAAAGCTCAATGCTTTTTCGTAATTGGCTAAAAAATAATGATTTACACCAATGTTGATAAGGCTTTGCGCCGCCTCTGTAGGCTCGTTCATGCGTGTAAAAAGAGGCGTAGCTTGTTCAAAAAAGTCGATAGCGTTTTTATATTCGCTTTGTGCATAGCGGGTTCGCCCAAGCGCATCAAGCGTAAACGCCATACGCAGTTCATCGCCTATAGTTTTGTATGCTTGGAATGCTTCTTGTAGCCTTTTATCTGCCTCTTTGTGTTTATTTTGTGCTAAATAACCTTCTCCCAAATTGCGTAGCGCATTGGCAATACCTTCAGCATAGTTCAATCGTTTTGCCAATTCGATAGCTTGCGTAGCATAGCGTTCAGTAATATCTGCCTGCCCTTCGTCCAAATATTCGGAGGCAAGGCGGTTAAGGATTATCACCTTGTCATTTTGGTCCTGCGCCTTCTCTAAGGCACTTTTAAGGCTGTCAAGCGTGCTATTTTGTGCATACAACGACAAATTTGCAAAGAATAATGCAAAGAAACAAAACGTTTTAACAAGCATGGGCATATAGTTTGTGTGCATAAATACTTTTCTTTTCTTCTAAAACATTTTTTTGATAAAACTAACCGCCCATCATTTTCCGTAGCTTAGTGCGTAGGGCAGGCAAGAAGCGTAGTCGCCAAATATTGCCCCACAACTTGCTTGTAGCGTAGCGTGTCATTTTTGCAAATAACGGCTCATCGGGGAAACTTGCCTGCCCACGCTTTGCCAAATGAATAGCCCAGCCTGTTTGTTTTAATTCCATAGCAAACAACCACGCCAAAAGTAGAGAGCGCAAGGTTGGTGGAGTTTGATTTTCAAGCGTGTGCAAATAAAGCATCTCGCCCCAATCGGCACTATTAGGCAACGAAAACATAAGCAGTTTCTGCCAAAAACTGCGTTTAGTAGCACTTTCCAAAGTGCTTTTAGCAATACGTGCCGAGCCTTTTATCTGCAAATCTGCCAACCAGAAATGTCCTTGTTGGTGCATATACGCGAGTACTTCGTGTAGTTTATCCTCGCCTTGATAGCCATTGATAATGCCAGGCTCCATCTCTGTGACCAATACGTTTTCGCGTACAGTGGCAGGCAAGCTCTTAAACAACTGCAAATCAATACCTTGTGAGTCTGTTTTGAACCAGTCAATATACGTTAATTGGAGGGAGGCAAGGGCGGTAGGCAAGTCAGTAGTTGGCATTTGTACCTCTTCAACCACACGAAAACGGTCAGCCCACGCCATAAACTTCAGCCCTTCTGCATCAGGAGGCAATAAGCTGGAGCAATGTGGCGAAGCTGTTAAATAAAAAGTAGCTTTTTCTTGCACCTTGCCTGCCAATAATGCGTGGTAAAGATGTAGCTTTAGATAGCCTTTATTCTCAGTAGTGCTGTAGGCAAAATCGCGTGTATCGCCATCGAAGGCAATACAAATAGCATATTTCGCCAAGCGTTTCCAACGTGTATGCAATTGCCCTGAAGCCCCCACATCAAGTAAAACGGGTGGTTTTTCGAGCAATGTGGGGTGATTTAATACTTCCGCTAACATCTTATTGGTTTAGTTTTTTATCAAAATCAGCAATAACTAAGAAGCCTTCTTCTTTTATCAACACAGGCAAGTTATATTTTTTGGCTGTAGCTGCGATTTCTTTGGGTAGCATCGTTCCTTTCATATTGAGTTCGATGGAAAGATTTTTGAGCAACGCCAAGTTATTGGTTAACAATTCTTTAGTTTCGCTTACGAGGCGCGTCATCATTTTTTCTACGTCTATGTCGGTTACGCTTTTGTCCATCATGTAGGGGTACGCGTCCATCGTATAAGTAGCTTGAAATTCATCATCAAATCCGTAACGGCGCACAAAGTCAAGGGCGAATTGGGTAGCGGTTTCGCGGTCATGGCTTCTACCAATACTCGCGTTGTGTTTACCAAAAATAATTTCCTCTGCAATACCGCCTGCCAAATATATCTTAATTTTGTTAATAAGATTTTCTTTTGTTTCGTGTATTTGGTGCGGAAACGTAAACCCTCCTGCATAACTGCTTGCTACCTTGCTTTTGAGCTGTAGCGGGGCAAGCCCTATCAACACCATATAAGCTATGGCGTGTCCACATTCATGAACACTAATACAAGCCACTGTGTCTTGTACGTTGCCCTCACGTATTTTGTCAATGCGTCCCACATAGTTTATTTCTATTTTTTCAGCATCTATTTCGGTTAAAATCTTTGATTTCTTCTCGTCATAACGAATTTTGATATTCGTATGTCCGCCCATAAGAGCCGTATAAAAGAACTTAGATAGATTTGCCTCCAAAATATCAATAATACTGCTGAATACAGGGCGAACGCCTTGCACAGGAAACACGCCATTGCGATAAATCAATTGATTGATGGATTTATCGATGGTAAGATTGATATTCAGCCTTGATTTAGTATCTTTAATGATGCGTTCTACATCTTTTTGAATAAGTTTTTCAAAGTCGTCTTTCTTCAAACTTGTATAAATCAAGTGAATATTGCCAAACCGCGCTACTTGTTCGGGGCGGAATTTACGGCTAAGAGAGTTTTTTATATCGACAAGCGTTATCTTTTTAGTAAAGGCATGAAAAATATCAGCATCAACATCAGCCTCACTTATCTCGCCTGCCATTTGAAAGGCTTCGTCTAAATTACCGCTAATGAGTATCAAGGTTTTAGAATAATCAACTGGCTCATAGATTTTCTTCTTCATCTTGGCTTGCATAATCATATCTATCATTTCGCCTTCCGAGATGTCGGTCATCTCATCTAAGGGTGTATTCAAACCCAACATACGCTGTAGTTCGCGGGCTTCCCAAAGGCTGATGAGTGGGTTTTCATCATCTGCTGTAACCTCTTCGCCTTTTGTTTTTTTACGATTGTTTTCTTTTTTTCGTGATAAGAAATTATATAAATAATTATCTAAATCATCTTTTGATTTTTTAGACAGTCGCCCATCGCTCAAAAGTTCCCAGAAATCCATGAATTTGGTTTGAGGGATTGGCACGCCATCTGCGTCAAGCGTGTTGAAGCGTTGAATTTCATCAAAAAGGACTATAGAAGGGCTTTCATCAGCCAATCCATTGTTTTCCAATACTTTAGCTACCGAGTTCTCCCAAGAGGTGGTATCCACATTGCTGAGTTCTACTTCTGCGAAGCGGTCTTGGTAGTCTAAACATTTAACAAGTTTGCGGACTAAATCAGTCTTGCCTACCCCTGTCATACCCCACAAGTTCACAATAATAGGGCGATTTAGGATTTCGGGCATCAAATACCAAACTTGGATATAATCTAATAAGTCATCAATAATTTGGTCAATACCTATGAATTGGCTTTTGAGATGTATGCGTGCCGCTTCTATAGTTTGTTTTTTTTGTTGAATAAGCTTCAGGTCTATTTGTATCATATTTTTTTTTAATATCAATAATGGTTTGTAGTACACCCAACATGGCAGGCAAGTTGTTTAATAGAATGCCCACTTGATACATATTTGTTAGTTGCAACTGCGTTATTCCACTTGCAAAAATATGATTTTTTGTGTGGATTACAAAAAAAACAGTCGCTTTTTAGATATTCTTTTTGAAAATGAAAACCTTTGCGTATCTTTGCCCACATGGAGCAGTTTATCGTTTCGGCACGCAAATACCGCCCTGCAACCTTTGATACTGTTGTAGGGCAAGCACATATTACAACTACGCTGAAAAACGCACTGAAAAACAATCACTTGGCGCAAGCGTTTTTGTTTTGTGGACCGCGTGGGGTAGGCAAGACTACGTGTGCGCGTATCCTTGCCAAGACTATTAACTGCACCCAACCTACGCCTGACCATGAGGCGTGCGGAAAGTGCGACTCTTGTAATGCGTTCCAAAATAACGGCTCGATGAACGTGTACGAGCTTGATGCCGCCTCGAATAACAGTGTTGATGATATTCGCAATCTTGTTGACCAAGTGCGCTTCCCGCCACAAATGGGTACGCGCAAAGTGTACATCATTGACGAAGTGCACATGCTCTCGACCGCCGCCTTCAATGCGTTTTTAAAGACGCTGGAGGAGCCTCCCTCTTATGTCATTTTTATTTTGGCTACTACCGAAAAACATAAAATAATCCCTACTATTTTGTCAAGATGCCAAATCTTTGACTTCAAAAGAATTGAAGTCCGTGATATGGCAGAACACCTGCAAGACATCGCAGGCAAGGAGCATATCAAAGCCGATTATGACGCGCTCGAACTCATCGCCCAAAAAGCTGATGGAGGTCTGCGAGACGCATTGTCTATGTTTGATATGATTTCCACCTTCTCGATGGGAACAGGCATCACCTATCAAACTGCCTTAGAAAACCTGCACATACTCGATTATGACTATTATTTTCGTATGACTGACGCACTTTGGCGCGAAGACACCGCAGAAACATTCATCATCTTTGAGGATATTCTTAGGCAAGGATTCGATGGGCATAACTTTATCGTAGGACTTGCCAAGCATTTGCGCGACCTGCTCGTCTGTCGTGATGAACGAACCGTAAAACTACTTGAAGTTACTGATAAAGTTCGCAAACAATATTTAAGCCAAGCCGCACAACTCTCGCCTGCTTTCATCATATCTGCCTTAAACCTTGCGGCGCATTGCGAATCAACCTATAAAGGAAGCAAAGCACCCCGATTGCATATCGAAATATATCTTATGAAAATAGCGCATCTTACCGCGCTATTCAATTTTGAAAAACTTAACGCTACGGCTATTGCCGAGAGCGCAAAAAAAAAAATAGCCCATCCTGAATCTGAACTTCCCACACAAAACACTACACAGATAAATAAAGTAGAAGAGCCTCCCCAAAATGCCTACCTCAAAAACATGGCGCAGATTGGAACGATTGCAAACCTACAAACTATTAAACTTCAAGCCACACAAACCGCCCAAGAAGTTGTTAAAAAAGAACCAAGAAACCTTACAGACGACCTTTTGCATAAAATCATAGACCATTACCGAAAAGTAAATAAAGCTATAGAAACGCATAAGGTATTGATAAGACCGCCGCTTATTACGGGAGCGTACAGCTTGGAGTTTCAACTTACTGAAGCCGAACAAATCCTTTTCCAAAAAATAGAAGCTGATTTTTTAGCCCTCCTAAAAAAAGCAGTCTATACCGAAGAAGCAAGTATTAAAACCTCATTGTATGTGGAAAAAATAGTCAGGCGAATTTATACGAACAAAGATAAATTTGATTACTTAGCCGAAAAGCAACCGTTTATGGCTGAACTACTGGAAAAACTATCCCTCGAAATTGATATTTAAAAATATTTTTCTGATTACTCGACATTTTCTAAGCACAATCACGCTGTAAGCGTCTGTTAGCCACCTTCAGGTAATACATTCAAAAATGTCCACTAATAAAAATATTTTTCTGATTACTCAATAAATCAAAAAAAGAATTACCTTTGCACCAACAAAAATACTTCCAACCAAGGGGTGCTATAGAATGAAATGCTAAAGTAGTAAGGTGGTGAAAACCAACTTTCAACTTTTAGCCTTCAATTTTCAATCAATAGCTGAGATAATACCCTACGAACCTGATGCAGTTAGTACTGCCGAAGGGAACGGTTGTTGAAAAGTTGCGCCTTAAGAATGGAAAAATATGGGTTTACTAGTACCCATAATTTACAATTCTACCTACGGTTTTAACACTTTTCATAACTCGAACAAGGTACGCCCTTGCGCGGAGGTGATATATATTTTCTCACTTCTACAACCTTTTCAAAGTTATGTTCCATTTTCTAATACAACATTTTGTAGCCCAAACCGCACAAAAATATAGGCTTGCCTGCCTGAAAATAGGGCAACCACAAGGGTCGCCCCTACATCAAATCCACAAGATTTTTAAAACCTTGTGGGTTTCGATGGTTGTGTGCCTCTTTTTGGGTAGTGCACCTTGCCTACAGGCGCAAACACCTTTTACTTTTCGAGGAATTGTGCTTGATGCTGATTCTTTAGATTCAGTTCCAAACGCAACAGTATCTCTAAGTAATGGAAAAGTAACAACCACCAATCAAAAGGGTGAATTTTCATTTCAAGGGGATAAAGAAGAAAATATTACTATTAGCATTGACAAATTTATAGGTAGTAATATAGGTTATAGCAATATGACACAAGAAATTGTATTTAAACAGTACGAAGATGCTCTTATTTTCAAAATACACAAAATAGAAATGCTATATACCAACTGTTGGCCTGGTCCCGAGAGAGGAAATCTCATCAGTTTAGGAGAAGTGATACTAGGCGGCACACGCCTCGACAAAACCTCCTCCCTTGCCTATACTAATGTGGCAGGCAAGGAGTTGAAAAAGCAAAATTTAGGGCAAGATTTGCCTATTTTATTGAATTTTACGCCATCAGTGGTTACCACTTCAGATGCAGGAGCAGGCGTGGGTTATACAGGTATTCGTGTGCGTGGAAGTGATGCCACACGCACCAACATCACCATAAACGGTATTCCTTACAACGACTCCGAATCACAAGGCACATTTTGGGTAAATATGCCCGACTTTGCCTCTTCTGTAAGTAGTATTCAAATACAACGGGGCGTAGGGACTTCTACAAATGGTGCGGGCGCATTTGGCGCGTCTGTCAATATTCAAACCAATCAAAAAAACGAAAAGCCTTACTTAGAATTTAATAACTCGGCAGGTTCATTCCGCACTTTGAAAAACACGCTGATGCTTGGCACAGGGCTTTTGGCAGGCAAGTTCACCGTAGATGCGCGCCTATCGAATATTAGCTCGAATGGCTTTATAGATAGGGCAAACTCCCATTTGAAAAGTTTTTATGTTTCAGGTGCATATTATGGCAAACGCAGTACGCTTCGCGCCAATGTTTTTTCGGGGGCAGAGCGCACTTATCAGGCTTGGTATGGCGTACCTGAAGCTCGCCTACGTGGAGATGTAGCGGGTATGCAAGCGTATATTGAGCGCAATTACTTGCCTACCAGCGACTCTTTGCATCTTTTGCAGTCAGGCAACCGCACTTACAACCCTTATAAATACGATAATCAAACCGATAATTACCAGCAAGACCACTATCAACTTTTTTATAGCTACGATTTTGGAGGCGGTTGGAATGCTCAGGCTGCTTTGCATTATACCTATGGCAGAGGCTATTATGAGGAATTTCGCGCACAAGATAAGGTGGCTACTTATGCAACTTCGCCTATTGTGATAGGCAATCAGTCGATTATAAATATGGATTTGATTCGCAGGCGTTGGTTGGATAACGACTTTTTTGGTGGCATTTACAGTGTGAATTACAAAAAAGAAAAATTTGAACTTATTTTGGGAGGAGGTTGGAATCGCTATTTGGGAAGGCATTTTGGCGAAGTTATCTGGGCGCAATACGCTACTACCTTACCTGCCCGTAGCCGTTATTACGAAAATAATTCAGATAAACAAGACCTAAATCTCTATGCCAAAGCTTATTTTAATATCACGGATAAGTTAAGTAGTTTTGTAGATGTGCAAATGCGCAGGGTATATTATGACTTTGAAGGGCAACAAATTGATGCGCTTGGTGCAAGACCTTTGCAACAAAATGCCACACTTAATTTCTTCAATCCTAAAGCAGGACTGACGTACGAAGTCAATAACAACCTACTTTTTTATAGTTCATTGAGTGTAGGCAATCGCGAACCTAACCGCGAAGATTTTGTAAATGCCACACCTCAAAGTCGCCCAAAAGCAGAACGCATGTATGATTTTGAGGGAGGTAGCAGGGCGCAAGGCACGATAGGCGAAACGGGAAAATGGAACGTGAACGTGAATGTGTATTATATGCACTATGACAATCAGCTTATCCCTACAGGCAAGGTAAATGATGTAGGAGCCTATACGCGCACCAATGTTGAGCGCAGTTACAGGCAAGGTATAGAAGCGGAGGCAAGTTTGCAACCTAATACAAAATGGCAATGGAACTTAAATTTTACCCTTAGCCAAAATAAAATCCGTGATTTTCGAGAGTTTACAGATGATTATGACAATGGCGGACAACAAGAAGTGGCTTTTAGCACGTCTGATATAGCTTTTTCGCCCAATATGATAGCAGGAAGCCAACTTGCCTACAGCCCCATAGAAGGGTTGAGTATCGCATGGTTATCGAAGTATGTAGGCAAGCAATATTTGGATAATACCTCGAACGAAGACCGTAAACTCAACGCATTTGCGACACAAGATATGCGCCTTGCCTACGTATGGAAAATGAAGCAATCTACGCTC
>JAYTNK010000145.1:0-8555 GCA_043748375.1 Cytophagales bacterium | reverse complement strand
CTGTATAAAACCCTTTAAAAGCAGAAATAGACGAAATTAGAAAGGCGAAAACAAATGCTTTTATTATCATAAATTGCACCGTAAAAGGATTGAAGTCGGCGCGAATTCCTTTGATATAATCCATTTCAGTAAGTTGCCCTGAGAGCGTACCAGCCAAAAAACCGCCCCAAATAGACAAGAAACCTGCTAAAGCCACCAACATGGGTACAGTTATAAGCGAGCCAATTATTTTTGGTAAAACTAAATATGAAATAGAATTAATTCCCATTACTTCCAACGCATCTATCTGTTCAGTTATACGCATCGTGCCAAGATGACCTGCAATATTTGAACCGACCTTGCCTGCCAATACTATAGCGGTTAAGGTGGGCGCAAGCTCAAGGACTGTCATGTCACGTACTATTTGCCCTATAACATAAAGCGGAATAAGTGGGCTGATAAGGTTATAAGCGGTTTGTAAGGCACTTACTGCGCCAATAAAAAAAGATATAATGGAAACAATAAATATTGAATTGATACCTATAAAAACACACTCGTCAATCACAAGGCGCACATACACCGTAAACCGCTCACGGTTTATGAATAAACTAAATATAAAAATTACGTATTTGCCAAGTGCTGCCATTATTTTGGGTGTAAGTGAAAAATCTATTGCTAAACTAATTCTCTTTTGTTATCTTTGCAACTTCATTTTGTAAGTAATGAAATAATAACGTTTTTTATCTTAAATTTATATATGTCAAAACGCAATCCCAACCTTCCTTTTGCTAAACAAAACTATTACCTGATGTTGGCAGGTTTGGCGGTTCTATTTTTAGGCTTCGTCTTGATGAGCTTAGATACCACTACTTTTGGTTTTGGCTTTTTAGGGCTTACGCTAGGTCCTATTGTTGTATTTGTGGGATTTATGATGCAATTTTTTGCCTTACTTTACAAACCTAAAGGTGAATAAATAAAGGCGCAAATAACTACTTTTATAAAATTGAAGACACTCAAAATATTTTTTTCATGAAAAAAGTGCTTATTACGGGTGCGAATGGGTTATTGGGACAAAAGCTAATTTATTTATTAGCCCAACAACCTGATATACAGCTTTTGGCTACTTCAAGGGGAGAAGCTCGCTTTGTCTTGCCTGCCAATGTTCTATATAAAACCCTCAATATAACAGATAAAGAGGCAGTTCAAGCATTGATAACGGCTGAAAAACCACAAGTGGTTATACATACGGCTGCTATGACGCAAGTGGATGATTGCGAAACGCAACAAGCAGAATGTTGGTTGCAAAACGTAGAGGCTACACGTTTCATTGCCCTTGCCTGCGAAGCCAATCAAGCGTTTTTAGTACACCTTTCTACCGATTTTATTTTTGATGGAAAAGATGGTCCTTATACTGAAGAGGCATCTCCAAACCCACTAAGTTATTATGGAGAGAGTAAATTGGCGGCTGAAAAAATCGTACAAAATTTATCCTCACCTTGGGCTATAGTACGCACTGTGTTGGTATATGGCATTATTCCAGCAGGAAGTCGAAGCAATATAGTACTTTGGGTAAAGAAATCACTTGAGGATAAAAAAACTATTAAAGTAGTAGATGACCAATGGCGTACCCCTACACTTGCTGAAGATTTGGCTATGGGCTGTTGGTTGGTAGGCAAGCAGGAGGCTCAAGGCATTTTTAATATTTCAGGCAAGGATTTGCTTACCCCTTACGACATGGCTATTGCGACTGCTGACTATTTTAATTTAGACAAGTCATATATTATACGTACAGATGGCAGTGGCTTCACACAGCCTGCAGCTCGTCCTCCAAGAACAGGTTTTGTGATAGAAAAAGCAAGGCGGATATTGGGTTATGAGCCTCACAGCTTTACAGAAGGAATTGCTATTTTGGAAAAACAGTTGTAAAAAAAATGCAAAAATGAGGTGCAAGTTAAATTTGAACCTCATTTTTTGGTTTACACTTATTTTTAGCGCGCATTTCTGCCCTTTTTAATCTCAAAAATAACGGCAATAGCATTTTTGCCTTTACTTTTGGCACTAAAACTAATCTTTTCGCCATCTTCCATACGCGCTTGTTTGATGCCTGTGTCTGCCAATGCTTCTGCTACCTTTGCTTGATAAGTAGGCGCATTGCTTTTGCTTATTTTTTTGTTTAAGGCTTCATAGTTTATTTTTTCTTTGGTAAATATAACCGCCATTACGTCTTTTTGACCTTTATTGTCCAACTGCAAAGAGTAATCTTTAGGAAACAAACGCGCCCCTACAATACCCATAAAAGCCGAGTGTTTGGCAGTATAAGGGAACAGAACGTAGCTACTTCCATCTGTTTCTTGTCCAAACACATAGACATAACATTCTACTTCATTCTTTACCGCTATTTTGAATTTAGTACCTTTAGGCAGGACATCTTCCGTTTCGAATACATTTCCGCCTTTGCCTTTGAAAGGATAGTATTTTTTGGTTTGATTGTCTAAAAGACCAATAGCACATTTAAAATCCGTTTCGTCCTTGTTATTCTTTTTCTCTTTTGTCAAGGGGTAGAGTCCGTATGCCTCTCCTGAAAACGTATTAACAAAATATTCAAAGTCCTTATAACGCATCCAAAAAAGCCCATCTTTCCCCCAATCGCTTCCCCAAGAGTTCATGATTTGGAATGCACCACCTTCATACTCATCATCGAAGCCGATTACAGTCATGGCGTGTCCACCAAATGAACTACCACCGCCATCATCTACGATATGTCCGTCAAGACTCTTTTTAACATTTTTATAGTCTTGTTGGGTGGGTGCCCAAAGCCCATTCTTGCCTACACTATTGAAAGAGCCACCAACAGCCATACCAATTACTACAGGTGCGTCTTGCGCGATATTTTGCTTGATAGCTTCCATATCTATTTTGTAGTTATCGTGTTTGAGTGTTAGGCGATTGTAGCCACGCAGTTTGAATTTTTCGGCCTTTTGCTTGAGTTGGCTGTTAGGTTGTGTATTGCAAGACTCATCAGTATAAGGAAAGTCAGTTAATAAAACTGCTCCTTCGCTCACCAATTTATCCAACGCAACACCAATATTTGTACCTGTGCAGTTGCCTTTAGTTATTTGATTGTAAATAAACGCGGGGCTAAACGCTATATTATCAGGGTTTTTACCCGATGCTGTAGCGTGTAAAATGGTTGTGGTAGCATAAACGCACGCCCATGCCGTACACGAGCCTTGCCTGCCCTGACTCATACGCTTAGGAGCGTATTTGAGTAGTGAGGCTTTTCGACCTGTATTATTTTCAGGCAATGTTTTTGCCAATGGCTCGAAAACTTCGGCTTTGTCAAATTCTTTTTGGTCTAACTTGCAACCTTGTGCAAGTGCAAGCGTATTGCCTTTGCCTTCCCCATTTTTTTTAGGGCTGCAATAAAAAAGAAAAGTGGCAACACTCAATAGGAATAATATTTTTTTATTCATAATCAAATTTTGTGGATAATGAAGCGCAAATTTTAATCTTTTCAAATTTGCGCTTACTGATTTTTGCGTACTAAAAACACAAGTTTACTCCTCGTCCTCACCGAAAAGTTCATCTTCCGATGCTTCTGAATCATACTCTTCTTCTTCTTCTTCTTCAGCTTGGCTGGTGTTTTCTGAATCCTCGTCAGGATTATCGAAATTGAAACTGTCATCATTAGACAGCATTTCGTCTTCGTCATCTTCTACAATGCGTACTGGCATAGCGTAATGTGTGGGGTTAAAGTGGAAAATATGTTAAAAAAGATTGAATTTACTACGTGCTTTGGTTACATCACCCGCTTGGATTCGTAGGTCTTGTGCCAAATTAGCCAGAAAAACGTTCTCACTATCTTGGGTAAGTTGGTCAGCACCTATTAGCAGGCAAGCTTGTTCATAAAGGTTAAGTGAAAACGCATAATCGTTAGAGGCTTGCCTTACAACGTCTTGATAGTTGTGCGGTTCTCTCAAACGCTTTTGCAAGGTGCTACTTGCAATAGTCTGATCAGCTATATCATTTGGAAACAGTTTGTTTACCATATCGCGAATGAGTTGATTAACCGCCTCTTTTTCAGCTTGTTGCATCTTCCCATCAGCAAAAATAGTATGCGCCCAAATACTCACACAAAGTTCAGCAGAAACCAGCCGCTCTTGCAACAAGTCGTCCGCTTCTTGATAGCTTATCTTATCTTGATGGGTGAAATTTTGCGCAGTGCTGTTTTTGTTGCCACGTTGCCCCCAAAGAAGGTTAGAAGCATAATTGATACAAGCGTTTATTGCCATACTTCCTAAAAAAGAAAATAAGGCGTTACTACCATTAGAGGTATTATTGGAGTTGCCACTCCAAGAATTGTTTGTTTCGCTTTCTTGCGGATTGTCGAAGTTAAAATTATCGCTGAATGTTGATTCATCAGCATCGTCTTTTACAATTCTTACAGGCATATAATTAGGTTTTTGAAATATTATTAGATTGCCCGTAAATATAGCTTGTTTTTTGAATTATACAAAATTGTAAGAAAACATTTTTTTACAGTTGTCAATGTCCTTAGATTTGACAATCTATTGGGCAACTTTCGCGAGAAGCGTGATATAGTCTGAACATCTTATGTTCGAAGACACGTTCTTTTTTGATACTTTCATCAGTGGGTATTTGTTTGTTACTTGGGAGCGAGTGTATGCGAGAAAAGAAGCAAGAAGTTTTTCATTCTGGTAGGCAAGATAGTACAGAATTATTAAAAACATAGCTGATTATTGAAACACCATGGGAGGCAACATAAAAAAAACGGAATCGTTTTTATTTTGGCAAAAATGGTTATCCTGCCTCAAAAAACAAAGCGAAAGTGGACAGTCCACTTTCGCTTTGTTTACGGCTGTATTAGTTTTTAGCTTTTTTCTGATGACTCTTTGTGTGTTTGCGACTCCTCTTGCTGTTCTATTTGTTCCGAAAGTTGCTTCACTTGGGCGCGTAGGTTGTCTTTTTCGGTTTCTTCAGCTATGTCTTCAGCTACTTTTTTCTTCAGCTTTCGTTCCAAAAACTTTTGCAAAGGCGCAAAAAACAAAGCAAGCATAAAGTTAGCACCTAAGTTTACAAGGGGCGCATCAGCTCCATACGAGGTAGCAAGAGGCATCATCAATACGATAAAAAAACGCGATAACAACAAGACAGATAAGAATATCATCATGTCTATCATGTTTTGTGATAAATCGAGCTTGCCTACAAAGAGAATCCCACCAAAAAGTAGAATAAAGATAAGTACAATCAAGGAATACTGAATGGTATCGCGAAATTCTTTGATTTCCTCCTGCTCCTTTTTCTGAATTTCTGCTTTGTGCTTTTGCTCTCTTACAGCGGCTTCCTTTTCGTATTTTTTGGTTTGATGCTCAATCTCGAGTGTTTTCCGAAGCGAGTCTATCGCATTTTCAATCTCCCCAGATATACTTTGATAGTTGTAGGCTTCTTCAAAGTTTTTCAGGTGGAAGTGTGCCTGAGCAAGTATTTGACAAGATTCGCGTGCTGTTTCGTTTGTGCTAGAGTTTGGATTTGCTTCTTGTGCCAATGTCAAACTTTCTTCTGCCAATCCTAAAGCTTCGCGATAGCGTTGCAAACGAAAATTGACATCAGCCATTTGTCCAAGCGCGGTCGCCTTGCCTGCAGTGTATTCAATTTCGTTAAATATATGACCAGCGCGTTTAAATTTATCTAAAGCTTGCTTGTAATCATCGCGCATTTTATAGATTTGTCCAATTTTAACCAACGCGGTTGCTTTCCCTTTCTTATCACCCAATTTTTCATATAAGGCAAGTGCTTGCAATAGATTTTTTAAGGCTTGAGGGTAGTCAGGTTGTTGAAAAAGGGCAGAGCCTTTGAAGTAATAAGAGTCTGCAATTCCTTTTGAGTCATTTTCTTTTTGCGAGATAAGAAGTGCCTCATCTGCAAAAGATAACGACTTGTCTTTTTTAAATAGGAGATATTCTTGTGCCAAACCGTTCAGCACAATTATCCGCTCCTTGCCTACTACTTTTTCAAGTTTATTTTGCAGACTATCGATAATAACTTGGTTCTGCCCCCAAGCCGTATGAATTGATAAGGAAATACCTATCAAAACGCCTAAAATAATTGTTTTCATGTACAGCGTCAATTTTGAGGTGTTGCATTTTTAATGTAATATATAACATTACAAAATTAAAGCCAATTTTTTTCGATATCTATCTAAAATATTTTTTTCAATATTTCGCTCTACAAAAACCTAATCAAGATTAGTTTTTTTTTCATATCTTTGCGCTTCTCTACATAAAAAAATATTGCTTCTTGTAATTATTTGATTATGAATGTTTTAAGATTAAAGACCTAACCTCTATTAACGCCTCATACCCATGACTCAAGAACCTAATCGCTATCTTATTACTGCTGCACTGCCTTATGCAAATGGACCCGTACACATTGGACATCTTGCGGGAGTGTATATTCCTGCCGATATTTATGTGCGTTATTTGCGCTTATGCGAGCGAGATGTAGTGTTTGTTTGTGGCTCAGACGAGCATGGCGTACCCGTTACCATTCGTGCAGAGGAAGAAGGCGTTACGGTACAAGCTGTTGTAGATAAATACCACACCCTTATCAAGCAATCTTTTGCTGATTTCGGTATCTCCTTTGATATTTATGCCCGTACTTCAAGCCAAATACACCACGAAACTTCGCAAGAATTCTTCAAAAATTTATACGACAAAGGCATTTTTGAAGAGAAAACGGAAGACCAATATTATGACACTATAAAAAACCGTTTCTTACAAGACCGATACATACGCGGCACTTGTCCCGTTTGCGGAAACCCTGACGCACAAGGCGACCAGTGCGAAAAGTGTGGCACAGCACTTAGTCCTACCGAACTTATAAACCCACGCTCTGCATATAGTAACGCCACACCCGAACTACGCCCTACCAAAAACTGGTATCTGCCTTTGCAAAATGATACCACATGGTTGCGTGAATGGATAGTAGAAGGACATAAAAACGACTGGAAAGCAAACGTTTTGGGGCAATGTAAGTCATGGATAGAGGACGGATTGCGCCCACGCGCCATGACACGCGACCTCGATTGGGGAGTGCGCGTCCCTTTACCTGATGCGGTAGGCAAGGTGCTTTATGTATGGTTTGATGCGCCCATAGGCTATATTTCAGCCACTAAAGAGCATACGCCTGAATGGGAAAAATACTGGAGGCAAAAGGATACAAAACTTGTGCATTTTATAGGAAAGGATAATATTGTATTCCATTGTATTATTTTCCCTGCTATGTTAAAAGCACATGGCGATTTCATCTTGCCCGAAAACGTGCCTGCTAATGAGTTTTTGAACCTCGAAGGCGATAAAATCTCTACCTCACGCAACTGGGCAGTTTGGTTGCACGAGTATTTGCAAGACTTTCCTGCCAAACAAGACGCGCTCCGTTATACGCTTGCCGCAAATATGCCCGAAACAAAAGACAATGACTTTACTTGGGCTGACTTCCAAACCAAATATAACAGTGAATTGGTAGGTATTTTAGGAAATTTTATAAACCGAGTAGTCGTTTTAACCGAAAAATATTTTGTTGGAAACTTGCCTGCCTTAGATACCCTGCAACCTATTGATGAACAATTAATTGCAACATTAGCCAAAGCCCCTGCCTTAATAGCCAAATCGTTGGAGCAATACCGATTCCGAGAAGCGCTTGCACACTATATGGACGTAGCGCGAGCAGGCAATAAATATATGCAAGATACAGCCCCTTGGCTATTGCACAAAGCAGGTTTTGAAGAAAATAAAAGGCGCATTGGTACGATTTTACACCTTGCCGCCCAACTTACCGCGAATCTTGCCGCGCTTGGAGAGCCTTTCCTACCGTTTACGGCAGGCAAGATACGTGAAATGCTCCACATGGACAAAACTACTTGGGCGCAGGCAGGCAAGATAAACTTGCTTACCGCAGGGCAAGTCATTAAAAATAGTGGGCTTCTATTTGAGAAAATAGAAGAAGCCGATATGCAGGCACAAGTACAACGATTGGAAACTATCAAAAAAGCAAGACAGGAAAAAGAAAAAAGTACGGAAATGATAAATCACCCCAAAGAAGAAGAAACCTTAAGCAATATCGCACCTCTTAAAGCTGAAATTGCCTACGAAGATTTTGAGAAAATAGACATTCGAGTAGCGACTGTTCTTGCAGCAGAAAAAGTAAAAGGCGCAGATAAATTATTGCAACTCACTTTAGACACAGGTATCGATACGCGAACTGTGGTCAGCGGTATCGCCCTACATTATACACCCGAAGAATTGGTAGGCAGGCAAGTTTGTTTATTGGTAAATCTTGCCCCACGCAAGCTCAAAGGCATTGTATCGCAAGGTATGATTCTTACAGCCGAAACACCTGAAGGCAAGCTAAAACTTATTGCGCCTCACGAATTGGCAGCAAGTGGTAGCGTAGTAAAATAACCCAAGTTGTGCGTTATATTATTTTTTCCATAGGATAGGGGTTGCAACCCCTATCCTATGGAAAAAAAGAACTGAAAAATAGACTTTTTTGCAAAA
>JAYTNK010000144.1:0-12045 GCA_043748375.1 Cytophagales bacterium | reverse complement strand
GATTTTACGTTTGTAGCGAATGCGGTACAAGCAAATATCCTTGCCTCCCTTACCCAAAATGTAGCGGCTATTGGACAAGTTTTCAATGTAGCGTGTGGCGACAGAACTTCATTGAATGAACTCTATATGATATTACAGCGTTTGGCTAACAGTGAACTTCAACCCAATTATGGACATTCTCGCGAGGGAGATATTCAAGATAGCCTTGCTGACATTACTAAAATAGAAACTTTATTGGCATACAAACCAAGCATTCGCATAGAGGAAGGACTAAAACTTACCTTGGCATGGTTTGGCAAATAACCTGCCTTCTACCTCTCGGGTTAGCGTTTGCTGTTGATATAGGCTTGCAACTCATCTACACTCATGCTAAAATCAAACGCATCATTTAGTCGATAAAAATTTTCTTTATCGTAAGTATAATCATATACCCACTTAGCAAACTCGAGTTTTGTTTGTTCGAAGCTAAACAATGACAATAATTTTCGTGCTTGCAAGGCAGATACACAATAGTAGGTAATGGCTTGTTTAGCCGTATTCTGCTTAGTTTCTTCAAATTGCTGAACTTCTATATTGCCTTTTAAGGCATCAAACGTCCGCTCATCCATAACTATGTTGCAAGGATGTTGTGTAGGATTATTGTTAGGGTTATTATTAGGGTTATTATTAGGGCGAGGGAATTGCGTAGGGTTTGAAACTTCTATGGGGAAGTTGGGTATTTGTGGAAAAGGTATTTTAGGCAAGCGAAACTCGCCACCTTGTCCTCGTATAATTTCAATCATTTGGTTGGGAAAACCTATAGAGCTAAATAAGCGAACTTGGTGAATCCCTTTGCGGTTGCGTTTTATTTGATACACGAGTTGCGCATCTTGAGTGGGGGCGGTAGGAATGTAAATAGATTTGCCTACTTCTGGCAAGTTTTGATTTTCGAATACCACCTGCGCTTTCCACGCATTGCCTGTGAGGCCAGGTATTTTTACGTTTTGGCTTGCCTGTTCGTTTTGGCGAATACCATTAATAACTACCCAAAAACGCTCACCTTTTTCAGAGAAAAAAGTAATAGTAATTTTATAAGGGGCAACTTGAGCCTGAGCTTGCCTGCCTATAACGCATAGGAAAGTGATGATAAGTAAAATAGCACACGTTTTCATAGTGGGTAGTTCTTTCTTGTGGCAAATTTACGAAAGAAACTCAAAACTATTGTTACAAGGCGAACGGTTTAACCCGCTATTAACAAGGCAACCCCATTTACAGGGTTTAGAGGTGCTTTTAGGCTAAAAAACTGTCTGATGGACTGTTTTTCTTGTTTTAAACTGTCTGATTTAAGCGAGCAAATACAGCCTATTTTTTGGTATATCTGTTTATTTGCACCTTCCCCTATATTTTGGAAGCTGAATACCTAATCTATGTTAAAAATAATCAATGTAAATAATTGATAATCAATGTATTATATTTTTTATTTTACATTTCACTCGTAATATAGCTTGTGTTTTTGCTCGAAAATGCTTAATAATGGGATAAATGTAAGATTTTAATGCTGTGATATTTTGAACATGATGCCTCACACATACGAGGGTAGAAATAGCTAACATAGCTTAGTAATTCAACTTCTTCATTTCAAAGTCTGATTAAATCAGTTTGGTATGGGCAGGCAAGTAAGGCAGTAATAGTGTTGGAGAAACAACATAATTTGCCATCAGGAGCTTATCCCAATGTGCGGTGAGAAAGGTAGCCACACAATGTAATATTTTAGTAGTATCACATTAAAAATGCTTAAATCAAAGTAATATTTGGTATTTAGGAGTATTGTAACCATATTTGGGAAAAGTTTACACATTTTTTTAATCCGCTTATGTTCTTTGCTAATACACTGATTGCCATAGCAAAAGTTATACAACAACAAATAGACGAGGAGCTGTACAATATGCCCAAAATATATGAGCAATTGAGCTTATTGCAAATACAATTAGAAGCTGATGAAATTACAGAAAGCGAGTACGAATTGGAAGAAGACGCGCTACTTGAAAGGTTGCGTATAGCCCAAACCCAACAACAAACTAAAGCTGGTTCATGAACGAATTATATTACTTGTATTGCCTGAGCAGTACGCCTATTACCTTGCCTGCCCGCTTTATACAAAAAAAAGTAGGCGAACTGTTTGTTATCCACAGCCTTGTATCGCCTCAAATATTTGGGCAAGAAGCTTTAGATAAGCAGATAAAAGACATCGAATGGGTAACGACACAAGCCCAAGCACACAGCGAAATAATACAGCAATGTCATGCACAAGCAAGCATCATCCCCATGCGTTTTCCTACGCTATTCACTACTTGGGAGGGCGTGCAGGCAAGTGTCATACCTTATGAAAGCATTTATACAGATTTTTTAGCTAAAATAAACGGCAAAAGCGAATGGACAGTACGCTTTTATGCCCATGAAAGCCATCTTGCTACGCATCTTGAACATAACACGCCTGAATTATTACAACTTAAAACGGCTATAGAACAGGCAAGCGCAGGCAAGGCGTTTATATTGAAAAAACAATATGAACAAGCTTTGCACATACATATAGATGCTTTTATACAGCAAAAAATGCACGCCTTTTTACAAAGCTTACAGCCCATTGAAGGCAAACAAATCGCCTTAAATTATGCACAAGAAGACCAAGAAACCCATAAAATTATAGGCAAGTACGTTTTTTTAGTCCATAATACGGAACAAGAAGCCTTTATAAACAACTTACAACAATTTCAAACTGCGCATACATCTGAAGGCTTATCTTTGCAATATTCTGGTGGCTGGGCAATTTACCACTTCTTACCAATAGAAAATAAAGGTTCTTAGAAAGTTATTACGGGATAGCCACGCTGTAAGCGTCTGTTATACACTTTAGCACCCGCAAAATCCTGAAAAACAGATGCTTACAGCATGACTGCGTATGTTTTTTGGTAGTTTCCGCTATAACTTTCGAAGAACCAAAATAAATAAGGTGTCATTTACAAAGTATTGACTATCAATATTTTGTAATCAAAAATCGTAAATCGTAAATTTTTCTTACTCTAATGCATGACAATAACCCACCCATTTATGACGTACCCACGCTGTATAAACAGCGCGAAGTTGGTTTATCTGATATTCTTGACCGCGTCCTCAACAAAGGTGTAATGATTCAAGGTGATGCGATTATTTCGGTGGCTGATATTCCTTTGATTCGCATCAATTTGCGCCTGCTCATTTCCTCTGAAAGTACCTATCAAAAAAGCCTTAAGACATGAAAGTATGCCTATATGCGTTTTGTACCATCACTGATAGCCTTTTCTTGCCTACCGTTATCGAGTTAATCGCTTTATACGGGCTTACGCTCCTGCCTCATACGGGCGTTGGCATCTTGTACTTGCCTACCGAGGCAGGCAAGGTGGAAAATCTACCCGATAAAGCTATTGAATATGATCAATTTTTGAGTGCGTTGTCGCTTCATGTTACAGTGCTTCCCGTCCGTTTTGCTACTATATTGCAAGATATTTCTGCGCTATTGGTTTGGACAGAAGCACACCAAAAAACAATTCAACAAAAATTAACGCATTTGGCAGGCAAGGTAGAATATACACTTGCTTTGAAAAAACAAACGATACAGCCTATTGAAAGTATAACCTCATGGTCTGATGTGGTAGCCAAGTTGCCAACAACTGCAGTGCGCACATACCTCACCCAAAAACTGACAGAATACCAACTTGAAGTAGCTCGACAAAAAACCATAGCCACTTTTGTAACTACATACTTGCCTGCCTTACTCAAACAAGCAACAGCCCATGAAATTTTGCCATCACGTGGGGAGATGATACTTTGGGAAGCTGTTTTTTTGATTGATATACCCAAATTGCATGATTTTATGCAAATAACAGCGTCTATAGTGCCCACACCTACTTATTATTTGGACTGTTTAGGCCCATGGGTGTGTTACCATTTTGCTAATTTTTAATTTTATGATGCAACCTGAAGAAACTGACTTTTTGAACAATACCCTGAACTTGGCAACGCAATACATCAGTGCTTCGCCTGAAAATGCTGAGAACGGCTTGGTAGCCTTAGTGCTTAGCTTGGTCGAGCTTATCCGCAAATTGATAGAAAAACAAGCCATGCGCAGAATACTTGAAGATGACTTACCTGAAGAGCAAGTTGAACGGCTTGGACTTACTTTAATGCGCTTGGAGCAAAAAATGGAAGAGTTGAAAAAACATTTTAACCTTACAGACAAGGATTTGGAGATTTTTATAGGGGGTGTTCAAACCATAAATTAGGCATGAAAATTAAATAATGTGGCATTTTGCTTCAGCTAAATCCCTGTCATGGCAACTTTACTCGTCCTATACATAACAGCTATTACAGCTGTTTACTTGATTTAATTATGGTTTCTTGGTTAAGCGGTATGACTCAATTTATAATGATATAAAACCGTATCTTTGGTAGGCAAGTACAATTTACTTAGTTGAATGGCAGGAAAGGAGGCGAGATTTATCTTTTCAGAAACCTCCTGCAAAGCAGGGCTTGTTTGACTTGTTTTGGGCGTAATGCACAATACTTCTTGGCGTAACTCTATGATGGCTTGGTGGAGTTCGTTCATTTGTACTTCTATACTTTTTAAGACTTGGGCTTGTGTAGGCGTTTCATGCAATAACTGTTGGATGATTTCCATCAAAGAATCATCTAAAACGTCTTCAGACGCTTGTGGTAACGCTACCGCCTCTGCGTTGTCAGTTAAAAGTATTTGAATATACTGCGCTAATTCTTCATCAATACTTTCCAGTAAATCGCCTGCTGAAATACTTTCAGGGGTAGTAGATATCTCGTCTAAGTCTTTCAATAGGCTTATGAGAAGTTCATCAGCAAAATTTTCCATAAAAGTTGTTAGGGGTAAATATTAGACGGTAGTGTTATATTTGTAAGGCTGTTGTCATTTTGAGCGTAGCGAAAAATCTCGTTTACAGTAGGTGTATTGTTGTTTAAAGTCGAGATTCCTCACTTCGTTCGGAATGACAAAACATTACATTTTTAACACTACCTATTAGACTTTTTGCAAAAGTGTTTGTTTGTTATAATTAAAAAAAGAACTTTTGCAATCAGTCTATCTTGGTTAGGACTTTTTTTGTGCTTGTTCAAGTAGCTCAATGCGAGCAAGGAGTTCTTTGTTTTGTTTTTCTAAGGCTTGCGTTTGTACATCAGGCGAGAGGAATGCGTCTTGCCTCCACCAGTTGATGCCTATTTCTTGTGCCTTATCTACGGAGCATATTACGAGTCGGATTTGAATAGTGAGTAGCTCTATATCAGCAATACTTACTCGAATGTCGCCTGCTATCACGATGCCCTTGTCCAATACCCGTTCTAATATATCGGCCAAGTTTGTAGCATCGGTGCTGTGTATCATTTTTCCTTGCATATTAGTATTTCATGGGTTTCATTTTCCATTGTTTTTGCGCTTGTGCATGTTGGTCGTACTGCGTTTCTGCTTCTATCTCTTTCATTTCTGCATTCCATTCGCCTATAACAGTTTGAATTTCAGTTTGAATAGCGAGGATAGTGGTTTGCAGTTCGGTTTGTCGTTGCTGAAGGCGTGATAGCTCATTATTATAGCGTTCCTTTTGCTTTTGCAACAAGTAGAGAGTTGTTTGCGGGTTTCGTTTATGAAACGGAATAGACTTTGGGCGCGTGGTAGATTGCGCATTGATGATTTGGAGGGTTGTTTTAGGCTGTTTTCGTTGCATAATACAAGCTATTGGGGATAGTGTATAATCTAGTGCGTTTCTGTTTTTAGTTCTCCTATGCGTGCCAATCTTTTTTGGTGTTGGACGATAGTTTGCTCCTTATTATTTTCGATAAACGTTATCAAAAGATTGAGGGTATATTTTTTGAGCGTTTTGATACTTTCGGTTAGATTTTGGTGCAGGTTCTTGTAATTTTCTTGGTGCGCCATTTTAGTTTTTTTCAACCAAGAGGACATGGCTATTTTGTGTCGTATAAAGTCGGCTTTTCGCTTTATACTCTCCTCTTTATATCTTTTTAACCTATCGTTTGATAATTCCGAGAGTAGGTTTTGCACACTTTGTTCCAAGTTAGTGTGGGCTTTTTTGCGCTTTTGGGCTTCAAAACGGTTATTAGCTTCCCAAGTAATGCGCCATTTTTTGAGTTCTTGGTTCATGGGGTTGGTAGGGTTAAATGAGTGAGAGGGGTTCAACTATTTTGAGTAAAACCTTCCCCTCAATTTTCATAGCGGGGAAGGTTTTTTACTAAAGGATGTTTAGGCGACTCGTGACGTAAGCCCAATAGCTTCTGCATACTTGAGGTATGTTTCTACAGAGGCGATAACGATACGGGCTTCTATAGCAAGAAGCTCAATGCCTACAAGTGAAACGCGCACATACGCATCTATCACGATGCCTTTGTCGAGGATACGGTCAACTACTTCAGCCAAGCTCGAAGAAGCGATGCTTTTTTCTACTGCCATGATGGTAAAAGGGTTTGAAAGGTTTGAAAATATAAAATTGAAATAGAATGCTTTTAGGAAGAGGTACGAAATAAGAAGTACGATGTACGCTATTAAATAATTGTCTGTCAGTCTTTTACTAAGGTTAAAAGATGAAGTTATTTAATGTTCGTTTTTTAGATAGAAAAAGAAATTTTGAGCATAGGAATTAAATAAAAGGCTATGTTGAAATTTACAAAATTTTGATTGTCAATATTTTATAATCGTAAATCAAAAATCGTAAATCATCAAGTTTCCTTAGTTGAGTTTTTTGGTGATTTCTTTCAACTTGCTGATGCGGTCTTCTGTTTGTTTCAATAAATTGTTAAATTTTTCGGGTTCTTCGGTCTGAGTTTCAATGTGAGTGTCTGTTTCTATGATAGGTTCAACCAACACTTCTGTCATTACTTCCTCATGTACTTTGCCATTGCCATTACCGTTTACATAGCCGTTTGTATTTTCTGATATGGGTTGTTTTATGACGATGCTAATTGGTTCGACTTTGTTTTTCTCAATTTGTTGTTGGACAATATCCGTAATAAGTTTTTTGGTATAGTCAAGTTGCTCGTGTCCATGTTTGTATAGTGTTTCGCCACCAAGTATATCATAACAAACTTTGAGGAATTTATCTGTATCTACAAAAGGATTAATTTCAAATATTTGTACGGCTTTTCCTATCATGATACAATTTCTGATAGTAGGCGAGAGCATAAGTTTTTTATCTTTGCGCAAAGCGTGCACAAGGTTAATGATAAGCGAAACTTCATGATTGGCAAGTGCCGATTTAGCTTGGGTAATTTGAAACTCTGTTTCGTAATCAAATTGGCTCAGGTCTATGGTAATCAATCTATCGCGCAAGGCATCTTGGCTCTTATGCACACCCGCATATTCTTCGGGATTGCTGGTAAAGATGGCGGTAAAATCGGGGTGTACAGCTAAATAGGGGTCTTCGTTACCGCGCATCACAGGCAAGTTAATCATGCGTTCTTCCAATATAGAAAGGAAAACATTATTAGCTTCGGGGCGTGAGCGTGTAAACTCATCATAAATAAGTGTAAAACCATGTTTACAAGCTACAGTGAGGCGATTATCTATCCAATGTTTTGTAAGGCTTTCTTCGCGCTTTAATACGGAGGATATAAAATTATCAATGACTTGTTTAGACTTGAAGCCTGTTTCGCCACCTATCATGTTGGTGGTATTCAAAGCTTCATCACCATGCATCAATACAAGTGGTCGTCCAAGTTTACTAGCTATGTGTTTGGCTATAGTCGTCTTGCCTGTGCCTGCAGGTCCGCGAAAGTGAACAGGGAAGCCAGCTTTTATATAACCTAAAGCACGTGCAGTAATTTCTTGCACATAGTTGGTTTCTACAAAGTTATTTTGCGCTTGTGGGAGTAGCAATATGTTGTCTTCAAACTTAGGTTTCATATAGCCATATTGGTTTAGATAGTAAACAAGTTAATTTGTTATCTGAGTACAAATCAAATAGTATGCCTAAACAGTAAAATCGCTGCAACCGTATGTTTAATAAATGTAGAAAAAGGAATTTTAGTGAAATTTATAATATGTAAAAAGCTGATAATCAGATATTTAATTTTTTATTTAATTTAATTATTTTTTTTAGCAGCCAAAATGCACCAAAAATATAGCATAATGAATTGTTTATTACATACACGATTATGTACATAAAATGATTAAAAATGGTTGTAAAGTATGTTTCAATTCAGAATAAGGGCTTAACAGATGTATTTTAACCATATATGAATAATTAAAAAACTCATTTTACCTGTTTTTATTACATAGTTTCCTACCCAAAAATGTTTTATTTTTTTCTGTAACTTCAATTTGGCTTTAATATTGCGAGTGCGTAAGATACATTTAAGCAGCAAATTCGTATAAAATAAGTACCTATAATTTTTCAAATATCTTAAGCCTTATATTTTATGCATACAAATGATACACTCGTCCTCCAACTCATCAAACATTTGGTGAGAAAAAGCGAGGAGACAAACTTAGCTGAATTGTTCGGAGAAACAGCCGCTATAGTAAGTAAAGACACCCCAACAGATTTACAAACGCGGCTATCAGGCAAAATTTTAGGGCAACTCAGTAAAATAGAAGAAACACTATTGGGACTGCGCCAGCAAGTAAAAGCGTGGGTAAGTCCTACACTCATGCCTCAAGTAGCCCAAATAAATGGTACACAACCTAAGAACGGTGCTTTGCCCCTTTCCTTGCCTACACATACCCAATATCCAGCTTGGCTCTTGCAACCACAGCAAGCCCTCAAGGTGCAGCTGCCGCAGAGTACGTTTTTGTATGACCAACCTTATACAACTTCGTTCAATGTAGAAACTAAAGACAAGCATATTTATTTTTATGCTTTTATGCTTCCCGAAGCTGATCCAACAGGTGAGGTGTTGAGTTTTTTGCACCATCAACTAAACCGTCATTTATTTATACATACACAAACGGACTTAGTAGATGTTTTAGTAGGATTTGATAGAGCTATGATGGTTTTTATGAATGAGATGCCCCAAATAGCGCAGGCAAGCCAAGCCAAGTTTATAATAGGTAAAATTGATAAAGCGCAAGCCGCTTTATCGTTCATACATAGTGGTATGGCGGTGTATTATACGCAAGATGAAGCCTTGCAGAGTGTACCCCTTCAACACATTGCCTTGGGACAACGTGGCAATAATGCCCCACAAGTACACACACTTTCTATTAAACGCAACACACAGTTTCACATCACTACGCCATTGGAAAAAGCTATGTTGGAAACGTTTTCTACTGTATGCCCTACCTTGCCTGCCAAACAACAAAATGCTTGGTGGGAAAAAGAATTTGCCACCAAAAATGGTAATCCTGCTATGTTATTAAGTTTTGGCTTCTAACTTATTTGAATTATGACAAACAACCTAACATTTGAAGGCTTCAGCCTCAAAGAAACAGCAAAAGTGCTTGCAGAAACCCAAACAGTAAAACCAAAAGAACTGAATGGCACACATATCAATACAGCCCCCATATATAACCTTCCTACACAAGAAAATAATGCGGAAAAAGATAGCCAAATACAACAGTTGCAAACAACTGTAGAAACACTTATTGCCCATATACAAAACCAAGACCATGCCAAATTATTAGAGGAATTTAGAAAAATACAAGCCGAAAAGCAACCCACAGAGGCGCAAATACCCGCAGAGGTAATTGACACCTTAAAGACTATGCAGTTGTTTCAAGCAAAAGTAGTTCAAAAATTAGAGCTACTCCTGCGTACGCAAACGCCTCAAAAAACCACAAACACATGGCAAGATGGCACAAGTGATAAACTCCAAACGCATAGCTTGTATCTTTCTAAAATAGAACAAAAACTAGAACTCTTGAGTCGTACACAACAACAACAACAAATTGCCCAAGTTAAACTCCAAACTCAAACACAAGGCGAAACAAACGAAAGGCTACAGACGCAAGCACTCTATTTAGCTAAAATGGAGCAGAAAATAGAAATCGTACAACGAACCCTTCAAAAATGGCACATATTACAAGAAAAAGATGATACAAGTAGTAAATTACAAACCAATAATCTTTATTTAGCCAAAATAGAACAGAAATTAGAGCTAATAGGTCGTATTCAGCAAAAACAAGCTGTTCCCACCATCTTGCCTAAAAATGAAGAAACAAACGAAAGATTGCAAACAAACAATCTCTATTTAGCTAAAATAGAACAAAAATTAGAACTTATCAGTCGCACACAGCATAAAAACAATGCTCCCCAGCCCATAAAGCAAGAGGCAGAGCCAGAAACCCATCAAATATTGATAGATAAATTAGCAACCTATCAAAATACACTTAATAATATAGGAGAAAACATCCAAAATTTACAACAAAGTGAAACAAAAATATCCAATGAGCTGTTAATTGAGGAAATATCCACGTTATTACAAGAAAAATTTGAAGCACTTGTACCCGCTATAGCTCAACCAACATTAGCTTCTATCTTGCCTACTCCTGACTTTTGGGATAAGCTGCACTTAATAATGGAGCGAAATGAAACACAAATAAAAGAAATCAGGCAAGTGATTGAAGCTATCACTCGACCAGCTAATCCTCAAGAACAGCCTGCATCGAGCGATGACATTATGAGTGGCTTGCACACCAACAATCTTTATTTGTCAAAGATGGAGCAACGCCTTGAATCGCTCAATAAAACATTGGAAAGAGTTATTCAAAAGAAAGCATAAGGAATACGCCAACTAACACAAACAAATTATTACTTTTTATGACATTAGAAACTATCAATACGTCTATAGCACAAGTATTAAAGCAAGAAACAAAAGCAGCACATGAGGCTATTGAACAGAATGACATGATGCGGTGCCTCATGCAAAACGACTTATCGGTAGCACATTATATAGCGGTTTTAGAAAAAAAATACACCTATTACATGGCGTTAGAGCCAATAATAGCCCCATATTTGAAAAATATCGGCTTTGATTATGAGCCACGCAAGAAAGCGCATCTTGCCTACCAAGACTTGCTTGGGTTGGGCAGGCAAGACACCGCTATTCGCAACTTGCCTACCTGCTCAAACCATTACTTGCCCAGCATCACTTGTGCCGCGCAAGCCATAGGTGTCTTGTATGTATTGGAAGGCTCGACACTCGGTGGACAAATGATTGCTCGACATTTGAAACAAGTACTGCCTACTGATTTGCACGCACATACGTGCTTCTTTGCGGGCTATCCAAAGGAAGAGGTAGGCAAAATGTGGCAAGAGTTTCAAAAATTCTTAGTACATTATGCCCAAAATCATACCACGGAAGAAAAATTTATTGTAAGCAGTGCGAATGAAACATTCTCAACGCTACATACATGGCTCATGGCATAAGCCGTTTTGTTATCAAAACGCTTAACTTATGGCATATTTTTTTCTTAATCTTTTTATTGTATTGATTTTTTAGTATATTTACATCTCATCAAATAAAGCTATTAAACTATGACAGACTTTGCCCCAAGAGAGGTACTGGAAACAGAATGTGACCGCTTCAATTTTGAAACACCAGGTAAAATACAAGGACATGGCGTAATGCTTGTCTTGCAAGAGCCATCGCTCAACCTTGTGCAATTAAGCCAAAATACAAGCAAAATTATAGGCATTGATCATAAGTTGTTGATCAATCAGCCCATTGCTAATTTTTTAGATCCTGCTTCAGCCACTACATTGAATCGAGCTTTGAAGTCCACCAACTTCTCGATGATTAACCCACTTCGCCTTAACTTTAAGGGGAAAGAAGTAGATGCCATCTTATTGCGTAGTGATAACTTCTTGTTTATTGAACTTGAGGAGATACGCGATGTAGAAAACAATCAAGATGCCTATCAAATGGCTGCTATGAGCGCGATGGAGAAATTTCAAAATGCTGTATTTGTAGAGCAGTTGATAGATATTGCCACTCAAGAAATTCGCGAACTCATTGGCTTTGATCGCGTGATGTTTTATAAATTTGATGAGGACTACAACG
>JAYTNK010000143.1:0-2583 GCA_043748375.1 Cytophagales bacterium | reverse complement strand
TGCAAAGCCCGTTCGCCTGCTTCCTCGCCTTCCTCCAAAATTTTGGTGTAAATTTCTGTTTCAAAACCACCAATAATGGCGATGAGTCCTTCCGCATATACTTGTATCAAATCCTTGTCCACACGCGGATAATCGGCATACATACCCTCTATATGCCCGCGTGAGCATAATTTAGAGAGGTTTTGATAGCCTGCTTTATGCTTGGCAAGCAAAAGCGCAAGGGAACGATGGTCGCTTTGGCTTTTGGTAAATTGTGTTTGTGTTCTCTTGTCTGAAAGAAATACGTCACAGCCTATGATTACTTTTAGTCCTTCATCTGCGCCATAAGCAGTGGCATTGTATGCGCCATACAAATTGCCCAAATCTGTAACGGCAACTGATTTCATACCTTTTTCTTTTGCTTTTTTCATTACATTTTTCACGCTTGCGGTGCTTTGCAAGAGCGAATATTGTGAATGAAGGTGCAAATGTGTAAAGACATAATCTTCAGGAATTTCTATTTTTTCGCCTATTTCATCGCCTGCGCCACTTGCCTGCCCAGCCCTTTCCTGCTTCCTTTTCGCAAAATTTGCGTCATCAAGAACAGGTGGTTCATATACGATATTGGCAGGCAAGGTGTCATCGAATGGCTTCACAACTTTTTGGTTCAATAGCCCAAAAAAGCATCGAGCCGTAGCGCGTACATCATACGCCGCATCATGCGCATCTTCGAAGCCTTGCCCAAACAATTTGATGTGTAGTTCAGTCAGGGTAGGCCATTTAAACTTGCCTCCCCTACCTCCTGCGATGGCTACAAAATCAGTAGCCTCTTCTTTGGTATCTAAAAATGGCTTATTTTCAAGGACATTATTTTGCGCAACGCGGTGATATTCCGCGCCTACGATATTTAAATCAAACTGTACATTATGCCCAATGACAAGTTGTGTATTTTCAAGCGTTTTTGCAAATGCCTCTAACACTTCAACAAGGGGCTTACCTTCCTCTGTGGCACGTTGGGTAGAGATGCCATGCACCTTTTCAGCATTGTACGGAATACTAAAACCCTCAGGCTTCACGATGAAGTTTTGCGCTTCTATGAGCTTGCCTGCGCTATCGTGCAACTGCCAAGCTATCTGCACGAGGCGAGGCCAGTTGCCTGCATCAGTCAAAGGCGCGGTGTCATTTTTGGGAAGTCCTGTGGTTTCGGTGTCGTATATGAGGTACATGGCGGATTTACTGAATTATTGAGTTTTGATTGCTCAAAGATAGGGCAAAAGGAGGTTTTTTGCAAGTTTTTTGTATTTTTGTGGTAGAGTTTTAATCTTGATATATTTATGCGTGTTTATATGCTGCTTCTTATTTGTTGCGTTTATTTTCTTGCCTGCCAAGAAGCACAAAAGCCTTCTATTACAAAAAAGAAGGAAACAAAACCTGATGCATCTGCACAAAAAAAGCAATTATTGGATATCCAAGTGATTCTGCCCAAGTTCAAATACAAAGATGTAAAACATTTTACCACGCGTCCTGACGGCTATGGAGAAGTCCAAGATCTTCCAAACATGGGATTGGAAAAGATAGATAGCACCCTTTTGAAAATTCTTGGCTTACTTCCAAATATGGAACTGTATTATTATGCTTATGGGCGTTTGCATAACAATACCTACCTAATGGCTTTTTTAGGATAAGGAATGTATGGATTGGGGGCTTTTGTATATGTCTATAACGCAAAAGGTGAACTTATATACTGGGAAGATAAAGGAATTTTAGACGGCGGAGATGCAGGAACTTTTTGGAAACGGGACATATTCATAGATGATGATAGCACCTACAGGGTGTTACAAATACAGTATTTTAAAAAAGAACATGGGGTAGAGAAATTGATAGACACCAATTCTTTCAAAATGGTGCATATAGATAAACGAGGACAAGCAAAAGTTTTGATAAAAAAAGGGGAGTTTTGGTCGCCATAATTGCTAACGATTCTATGAAAATAGACCTATCCAAGTGGGAACTACACCCACATGAAAACGAGCAGGCAAGGAAAATAGAGCTTGGCTTTAGTTTCAAAGAACCTGATTTAGAGAAATTATTGCTCTTGCCTCCCAAAAAGCGGGTAAAAGCGAAACGGAGGTATTTTAAGACATTGCGCAATCAACTTTTGGAAAACTTTACTTTTGAAAGCTATCGATGGGGAGGCAAGAAACCGTCTGGTAGATTTATAGGCACTGTTTTGATGCAAGACTTGCCTACCATAGAAGCACTTGAGTTGGATAGTTTGCAAAATGTATATGTGGAAAGTATAGAAAATGCTACCCAAAAAGTTATTACAGAAGAAGAACTGCCTTGCTACTTTTGTGTAAAAATGACAGTCGTTATTGAGGTGAAAGGCAGAAAAAAAGGTTGGCAAACTGTCGACAAACGCTATTCTTTAATAAAAGCCACCTCTGAAGAAGAAGCAAAAAAAATAGCTTGGGATACAAAAGAAGAGCAAGAAGGTGAACTTTATTTCAATACATATGGACAATTAGTTCGCTGGCGTGTGGAAAGCATAGATGATTGTTGGCGAACACCTATTTTATCTTACGAGATTGAGGATAATTATGA
>JAYTNK010000142.1:0-7772 GCA_043748375.1 Cytophagales bacterium | reverse complement strand
GGGATTTCCACTATATACAAATAAAAAGCAAAGCGCGTAGGGAAAGTAAGATAAGTAGAGAGCAAAATTATCATAAAGATAACAAAAAAAACATAAATTATGTGCTTAGTTTTGTTAATGCCGACTACTATAGGCAAGGTTCGACAGCCAAATATGGCATCTCCGCGTACATCTTCCATATCTTTTATGATTTCGCGCATCAGTGTAATAAAAAAAGCAAATACAGCAAATACCAATACCAAACTGCCATTTTGAGGGAATTGCAACGCGACAACACCCACTGAAATTGCGCTTAAGAGTGCAATAGCTATATTGCCTACCAAAGCCAAGCGTTTAAGTTGATTTGAATAGAGCCAAAGCAAAAAAATACAGCTAAAATTGACAGCCCACACTACAGGCTTTAAATACCATACGCTCAAGCCGAGCGCAAGTACATTAAAGGCTACATTCCAAAACATAGCCCAACGCCTTGTGAGGAACTTGCCTACAATCACGCGATGGGGCTTGTTAATCGTATCTATTTTGATGTCGTAATAATCATTGATGATATAACCTGCTGCCGCAATCAGCATGGTAGCGCAGGCAAGGACAAACATTTCGCGCTCTTGTACGTATCGAAAACCTTTGTAAATTCCTTCTTCTGTCAAGCACAAACGTACCATATATTGCGTAAAAAGCAATATCAGTAGGTTCAAACTTCGAATGAGGCGTAGAAAAGGCATGGGAAAGTTTTTTATAATAAAATTGAGCCTTTTGCATCTCTTTATGTTTGCATGGTTGAGATAACAAAATAAAAATGGTCTAACGGTTTAGTTCTCCGTAAAGCTCTAAAATTTAAATGCTTGATTATCAAACACTTAAAAATTCAACATGCTTTAGGTTACTTGTAAAAGTAAGCACGTAATTCTCTAAAGAAACCCAATTTTCAACTTCATTTTTGCGAAGGTATATAGTTTCAGGTATTTCAGGGATATTTAAAGCAATGTCTGTTCTTTTCATAATAGTTAAAAGAAAAATTAAAAACAATTATTCTCTTTCCAAATTGCCTGCTTCTTCGCTTGCCAGCGTAACCTCGCGGTCGATATCGCCCCGACTAACACTCAAGATAATGCCAAGCGACAACCCCGTAAACATGAGCGAAGTGCCTCCCATACTGAGCATAGGCAAGGGCAAACCAGTAACAGGCACTAATCCTACGACTACCGCCATGTGCGCTAAGGCTTGTATGACCAAACTAAGGGACAATCCTGCTGCCAAGATGCCCCCAAAAGCATTGGTACTCGTAGCCATTATTACCATTCCTCGATACAACAACAACATATAAAGCCCTAACACAAACAAGCCACCCAAAAGTCCATATTCCTCAATAATAATGGCATAAATAAAATCTGAAAACGCATTAGGCAGAAAATTACGTTGGTCGCTGTTGCCAGGTCCCTTGCCTATAAATCCGCCTGTACTCACCGCAATATAGCCTTGCTCTTCCTGAAAACGCTGTTCGGTAGTAGGATTCATGAAGCGGTCTATTCGTGAAGAAGCTGTATTGAGGCGTTGCCCTATCACAAGGGCAAGCATAATAGACACTACCCCTGTTAAAATAAAGAGTATCAGTTGATTAACAGGCACACGCCCAATAAACATCAAGACTAAACTCGTAAAAAACAATAGAACAGCTGTAGAAACATTACTCACCCCTATCAACACACAAATAATGCCCGTCCACACCAATACAGGCACAATATCTTGCACGTCTTCTACATTGTTTTGGCGTTTTGAGAGCATACTGGCTATGCTGGCTATGAGCGCGAGTTTGGCTAAATCGGAGGGCTGAAAAGAAATGTTGATAATCGGAATAGATATCCATCGGCTCGCGTCATTGATAGTCGTGCCAAATAGCCAAACAGCTATCAATAAAGGTACTGTTACCAATAAAGCCACACGTGATAGTTTGGCATAGTATCGATAATCTAATCGATGTGCCACCCATACCGCCCCAAGTGCTAGCACCATGTGTCCAAAATGCCTGCTCATATAATGGAAACTACCCTTCATAGTACGAAAGGCTACAGTGCCTGTCGCACTGTAAACTACCAAAAAACTAATAAGGCTCAAGAAAAGAATCACGAGCCAAACCAACTTATCACCTTGTAAATATTGGTCAAGTTTGCCCAATGACAAGCTCGCGAGTGGACTGTTGGTTGTGCTTGGTTTTGGGCTATTTTCTATAGTGTCGCTCATTTTTAAGTAGGTGTTAAATATTACTGATTCTTCGAAAGTTATTACGGGATAGCCACGTTGTAAGCGTCTGTTATACATTTTAGCACCCCGCAAAAGCCTGAAAAACAGATTCTTACAGCATGACTGCTCCTATATTTTGGTAGCTTCCGCTATAACTTTCTAAGAACCATATTACTTGCTTTTAAGCAAGGAAATTAAATAAACTGATTTTTTTCACCTTTTTAGCTGTCGAATGAAAGACGAAAAACTAAGCAACTTGCCTGCCTACGCTTGGTTTTGGTAGGCAAGTTTAAAACTTGCCTGCCCGTTGCTTAGGAGTGAAAACTAAATAAATTCATATTTTTAAATGGTAGCTTTTTATTCTTTCTTAATGCCATCTAATTTGCTCAATTTAGCTATGGCTTTTTTGTATTGGTTGCCTCTATCTTCGTAGTTTTGGAAAAGGTCAAAGCTGGCACAAGCAGGCGAGAGCAAGACTATATCGCCTTTTCGAGCAAATTCATAGGCTTGTTCTACGGCATCTTTGATATTGTCCGTTTGCACAATTATTTTTATTTCATTTCGAAAATAATTAAATAATTTATCATTATCAATACCTAAACACACTAAATATTTTACTTTTTGGGCTATTAAATCTTTTATTTTCCCATAGTCATTGCCTTTATCGATGCCACCTGCTATCCAAATAATGCGTTCGTCAAAGCTATCAAGCGCGTAAAAAACAGAGTCCACGTTGGTAGCTTTAGAGTCATTGATAAAACGAATGCCATTGATAGTGGCTACTTCTTCCAAACGGTGTTCGATACCTTTGAAAGTTTTAAAATATTCGCGCAGGGTTTCAGGGTTCGCGCCCATTTCGAGGCAGGCAAGGACTGAAGCCATGACGTTTATTTGATTGTGTTTTCCTTTAAGATTTATTTCTTCTGGGGCAAGGCTAAAGGTAAGTCCGTTATTTTTTAAGCGGAAGTGCAAATCCTTACCCAAACAATACGCGCCATTGTCTACCGTTTCATTCAAAGAAATAGCGAAATGTTTTTGAGGTAGCGTTCGTTGTTTTAACTCTAAAGCTATAGCGTGATTATCTTTAAAGTAAATAAACGATTGTTGCGGATCGCCTTTTTGCAAAAGACGAAATTTTGCATTCACATAATTTTGAAAATTATACTCATACCTATCCATGTGGTCAGGCGTAATATTAAGTATAATTGCCACATCAGGTTTGAAATTATAGCAATTATCCAATTGGAAACTACTCACTTCCAGCACCCAATAGTTATATTGATTGAGGAGTACTTCTCGCGCAAAACTATTGCCTATATTGCCTGCTAAACCCACATGAAAGCCTGCCGACTTCAGTAAATGGTAGGTAAGCATGGTTGTGGTGGTTTTGCCGTTGCTACCTGTGATAGCGATTATTTTTGCGGTCGTATAACGCGCCGCAAACTCTATTTCAGAAATGATAGGAATTCCTTTGGCAACAATTCGTTTGATAATAGCTGTTTCGTATGGAATGCCTGGACTTTTAATGATTTCAGTAGCCTCCAATATTAAGTCTTCTGAGTGCTTGCCTGCCTCATACCCTATCAAATTATCCTGTAGTTCTTGCTCATACTTAGGTTGTATAGTGCCTCCGTCAGAAAGAAACACATCAAAACCCTTTGCCTTTGCAAGTAGTGCCGCGCCTACACCACTCTCGCCACCACCAAGTATTACTATTTTTTGCTTACTCATAGTCCTAAAAGCCCCTGACCTCAAGAGGGGAGTTTTGCGATTTCCCCTTATGAGGTTAAGAGGGATTGATATTTCACACTACAATATTAAGGCTAAACTTTTAATAAAGCAAAAAACTCTTACACATTTTCATTTTAGCGCGTTTTCTTTTTGAGTAGCAGATACGACTCGCAAAGAACAAAACAGCTCGTTTTACCTCTATTATGGTACATTTTTTTGTGTAAAAATAATTTTTATATAGTTATTTATCGAAAACAAAAAAAAAATCACCAAATTTGCAGTTAAATGTTTAAAAAAGTTTAAATTAGCACCTCAAGACACATAATCAAGATACTCTCATGTCGACTTCATTCCAAAAATCCATTATCAAAGTCATTGGTGTAGGCGGCGGCGGTAGCAACGCTGTAAACTATATGTATAATCGCGGCATAAAAGATGTCGAGTTTGTTATTTGTAATACAGATTTACAAGCCTTAAATCTCAGCCCTATCCCCGTAAAAATTCAGCTCGGCGCACACCTAACTGAAGGACTTGGCGCAGGTGCGAACCCCGAAATTGGACGCGAATCAGCCATCGAAACAAGAGATGAAATTCGTGAACTATTAGGACATGGCACTAAGATGTTGTTCATCACCGCAGGTATGGGCGGTGGTACAGGCACAGGCGCAGCACCTGTAATAGCTGAAATTGCTCGCGAGTTGGGTATTTTAACCGTAGCCATTGTAACGGCACCATTTGGTTTTGAAGGTCCACGCAAGAAGAAGCACGCGGAAGCAGGACTCGCTACCTTACGCGAAATTTGCGATACCGTACTTGTTATCTCAAATGACAAACTTATGGAAATCTACGGCAACCTCAAAATGAGCGAAGCCTTTGCGCAAGCTGATAACATCTTGACAACTGCCGCCAAAGGTATAGCCGAAATGATAACCGTTCCACATTTTGTAAATGTAGATTTTGAAGATGTAAAAACTGTTATGCGCAACTCAGGCGCAGCCGTAATGGGTTCGGGCAAGGCAGAAGGCGAAAATAGAGCCACACGCGCAGCGCAAGAAGCCCTAAACTCGCCCTTGCTGAATAATAAAAATATATTCGGGGCGCAAAAGATACTCCTCTCAGTAATGTCGGGTGAGAAAGCTGAAATTCAAATGGATGAATTTCAACATATTACAGACTATATACAAGAAAAGGTGGGCGAAACAGATGTATTTATTTTTGGTACAGGCACAGATAGTACGCTCGGAGAAGCAATCCGCGTTACGATTATCGCCACAGGCTTCCGCGATGAACAGCAAGAGGGTGAAAAAAAAATGACTACCCAAGCTACACCTAAAAAAGAAACTACCCAAGATGCACAAAATACTGTTGTGTTCAATGTGAATAGCAAACCCGTTGTTAATCAAGTAAGTAATGTAGTAGAACAGCCTATCATAACTGAAAAAAAACAACCTGAAAAGATTGTTTACAGCCTTGATGACGACGTAGCTATAGGCAAAAATTTACAAGGCGAAAAATCAGACTTTGACTGGAAACATGAACAAATAGCCAAACAAGCTGACGAACGAATAGAAAAATTGAAAAAACTTAGCAAGAATATAGAAGAAGCGGAAAGTTTCAAAGAGAAAATTGAAATCCCTGCTTATTTACGTAGAAATGTAAAGTTTGACGAAGGCACAAATTACTTGCCCAATCATAAAATGGGTGATGATAATCCAATGCTTGGGGGCAGTAAGTTCTTCTCAGATAATGACTAAGGTAATATTTCACAAGCTAAAAACTGCTCGTTTATTTTTGAGTGGTATCCACTACTCAAAAAGAAAACGTACAAAACATCAATAAGAACCTTACCATTATTCGAATATGGATATTCACAAAGCTATAGCGGGCTTGCCCATCATTTATGAAACCGCGAAGATTGAGTTTTATTGGAATGAAAGTGATAAAATACTTATCAGCTATGCCAAAGCCTTTTCAGACGAAGAAGAGTATCGCATGAATATGCAGGCATGCGTGGATTTATGCATGGCTCATAAAATTCGCTATATTATTTTTGAGTCTGTCAATTTTAAAGGTACATCTCCCAATAATCAAAAATGGGTAGTCGAACATATCATTCCCGCTTTTAAATCTAATGGTATCCTTGCTATTACACTTGTGATGGCAAAGGATATTTTTGGTAAATTCTCTTTGAATAATATGGCAAAAGATTCACCCCTTGCCTATGGAGGTATATTGCCGTTTCAATTTACTGACGATTTTGCTGATGCATACGAATGGATTATGGACCAAAAATCAGCCTTTGAACAAATAATAGACTAATTTACAAGGCTGTTACTAAAATTATGCGCGCCTTCTCAACTGAGCACGAACAGACATAACTTTAGCAAAAGGCTTCTCTCATCTTAATAATCTTAAAAAAACATGAATTGTCCCCTTTGCAAATCTCAAAACTTGCGCCACGTATTCAAGGTTGAAAAGATGCCTGTGTTTCCTAACATGGTTTTTAATACTGCAAAAGAAGCCTGTGCTGCGCCTGTAGGCAACATGACACTTGCGGTTTGCGATGATTGTGGCTTCGTATTCAACGAAACTTTTGAAGCTAATTTATTGGACTTCAATCAGCAATATGATAATGAGCAAAAACACTCAACATACTATCAAAATTATCTACAGGATATTATTGATTTACTGCAAACAACCTTGCCTGCTACACAAAAAGTAGCGGAAATAGGTTGCGGAAAAGGGCATTTTTTAGAATTATTGCTCAAAAAAGGCTACGATGCTATAGGTTTTGACCCCACATACGAAGGAGATAATCCTAAGATTGTGAAAGACTATTTTTCTGAAAAATACTCTACTGAAAATGCCGACCTGCTAGTCATGAGACACATGTTATACACTGTGTTGAATCCTTTTGAGTTATTGCACACCATAGCTAAAGCGAATGCCTATAAAGGGAAAGTGTATATAGAAGTACTTGACTTTGAGTGGATTAGTAATCAAAACTCCTTCTGCGATATTTGTTATGAGCAGGTCGCTTATTTTACAAAAGACAGTCTTTCTTCCTTTTTTGAAAAAAGTACGGTAGGCAATTTGTTTGGCGGGCAATATATTTATTTGATAGCTGACCTTGCTGATTTGTGCCATACTTACACACCAAATCCAAAGGGAGGCACGCACTTGCAACCTACATTTGAAACGAATATGGCGTATTACAAAGAACTTGCCCACACCCATCAACCGCTGGTAATTTGGGGAGCGGGAGGCAAGGGCGTTAGCTTTACACACCTCATAGACGCAGGAAAGGGCATTGTACCATGTCTGATAGACATCAATCCAAGCAAACAAAATCGCTACATAGCTCCACACGGGCAACTTGTGCAATCACCCAAAGCGGCATTAGCACAAACGGAACACGCATTTCAAAGCATTTTTATCGTAAATCCCAATTATTTGAAAGAAATTAAAGATATGCTACACCATGCAGAAATAGAAGTTTTTACTTTCGAGGCATAAAAAGCCGATGTAGCCTAGTGATAATAGTTTTTTTATTTTTTTGCAGAACGATCATTAATAATTGATATTGTAGGCATTTTATTTGTCAAATGTCTACAATGCCAAAAAAAATATTCTGCCCTTGATATTGTTTAGAAAAGTGCTAGTATTCAATATATTACGCCTCACAAGCGACAGCCTTTGCGCAGGGTTGTGGGCAATGCTGTTAAGCTAAGGTCTATAAATATGGAATTTTTAAATGCCTGATAATCAATTATTTATTTTTTGTAAAACAATAATGAAAGATG
>JAYTNK010000141.1:0-4065 GCA_043748375.1 Cytophagales bacterium | reverse complement strand
TTAATCATATCATATAAGATTTCTTTGGCGCGGTGAAGTTGAGCCTTTACTGTGCCAAGCGGAATATTAATTTTTTCTGAAATCTCTTCGTAAGACATTTCTTTAAAATACCGCAAATCTACTAAGCGTTGATACTTAGGAGGTAGTTTGCTAACAAGCATCTGCATTGCCTCTACTTTTTGTCCTTTGATAGCGTTTTCTTGTGGGTCGGGACTGCTGTCGCGTATTTCCATGCCTACGTCATCACCACTTTCGTCTTTATAAGAGGTACTGATAGACATAGTTTCAATTTTTTTGCGCCTAATAAAATCAATACAATTATTGGTTGCTATCCTAAATAGCCACGTGCTAAAAGTATATTCTTTTTTGAACTTATCCAATCCGCGAAAAGCCTTTGCGAATGCCTCCAACGTAAGGTCTTCAGCATCATCGCTATTCTTCACCATTTTGAGCATTGTGTGGTAGAGCGGTTTGCGATAACGTGCCATAAGTTCCGCGTAAGCGCGTTGATCGCCTGTATCACGTGCTGTATCTATGAGTGTAAAATCGTGTAGAGCCTTGTCTGAAAACTGTTTTTCTTCATCAGGTATTAGTTCGTCCATGTTATTTTTTTCGGAGTTAGATATGATTTCAACTGTAAAGGTAGGCAAGAGAAAGATAAAATCAAAATAAACCTTGTAAAATTTGCATGATACAAATATACTATTTATCTTTGTGCTAGAAATTTACTAGCAATTATGCTGTAGTGCTTCGCTACAGTCGTTATAAAGCTCTCCATACTTCAACATATACCCCTGTTATTCAGCGTGCTAAATATGCCTATACCCCTCCTTGCATACATCATTTGCTGGGTACGCGTGGCGCTATTAATGTATGCAAGGAGGGGTATAGGCATATCCGCTACGCTTACAGTAAGTGGTAATGTTCACAGAAAGATAGTAGTAATTTTGATTTGACAATAGCTTTTTTTACCGTTTGTTAAGTGTTTTTGCACTATAATAACAGTAAAAAAAGCTATTAGCTTTTTTACTAAAAGCCCAACATATCCGCCATTCCCCAAATACCTTGCCTGCCCTGTAGCCACTCGGCTGCCATGACCGCACCTGTAGCAAAGCCTTCACGACTGTGTGCAGTGTGTTTTATCTCTATTTCATCTATCGCTGAGGCATAAAAAACGCTGTGCGTACCTGCAACATCAGGCTCACGCTTGGAAATAATACTCAATTCATGGGCATTTTCAGTAGATTTATTTACCCAATTTTGTACTTCTGGGAAGCGTTGCATGATGCCTTCGGCAAGCGAAATGGCTGTACCACTGGGCGCGTCTCTTTTCTCTGTATGATGAATTTCTTCCATACTCACATGGTATGTGCTTTGTTTTGCCATCATAGTGGCTAAATATTGATTGAGGCGAAAAAAAATATTTACCCCAATACTAAAGTTAGACGCATAAAAAAAAGCTCCTTTTTGTGCCTCGCAGAGTCTATCCGCTTCTTTTTTATGTTGTAACCAACCCGTTGTGCCACACACTACAGGCACACCTTGCAACAGGCACGCTTGCACATGATGGAGCGCGTTTTCAGGATTTGTAAACTCTATTGCCACATCTGTATGGGCAGGCGAGAGCGACGCAAGCTCACTTGTATTGGCTTGGTCTATTCGGTGAGCAATGATATGACCACGAGAAAGGGCTATCTGTTCGATAGTTTTGCCCATTTTTCCATAGCCGATAAGCGTAAGGCGCATAAAACTTGTAATAAATATATATCAATTACGACAAAATTAGGCAGTATATTTAAAGAAACCATTAATCAACACCTAAATTTATGATAAAGTATTTGTTTTTTCTTGCAGCGTTCGCTATAGCCTCCGTGGGGCTTGCTCAAACCCAAATAAATCCTGAACAAGATAAAAAAGAGGTACAAGCTGTGGTGGCACAGCTATTTAAAGGTATGTATGAAGCTGATACCACTATGATGCGGGCTTGTTTTCACCCCACAGCTCGCCTGCAAAGTGTTTTTAAGTCCAAAAGTAAACAAACACCCGTTTTGCATACTGAAATGAATATAGACGGTTTTTTGAAATCTGTTGCGACACCTCACCCTGCCCCTTTTGATGAACAAGTAAGTGTTTATGAAATTCGGGTAGATGATGATATGGCTGCCGTTTGGACTCCCTACAAACTTTACATGGGCAAGGAGTACATACATAGCGGCGTAAATGCGTTTCACCTCATACGCAATGAGGCAGGAAAGTGGCTCATCACGCAAATTACAGACACAAGGCGAAAACAACCTTAATAGACTTCTTGTTGCGGACTTTTCTATTTTTCAGGGTGCGTCGAGAAATGGTTTTGCACGTTTATAAAAACTTCCATCTTATTTGTATTTTTATTTCCGAACGTGTATTTCCAATTATCTGTTCTCCTGAGCTACTGATGGTTTCTTGGCTTTTATAATCAAAGCGTGCATACCGAACCCAAATATCCATGCGTTTGATAGGCGCATATTTGAGCATAAAGTATTTGCGAGTACCTTGCCCGTTATAGGCAGGGAAGGAAAATGCCCACAAAACGTCTTGCTCATATACATATTGTCGCGTATCAAAATCGTCTGTACCAAAGAGCGCGAATCGTGTATCAAATTCCCAACGTTTCCATTTTACACCTATATCTTGTATGACTGCTACACCTGTAGTACGTTTGCCTGCTATGTCGAAAGTGCTGTATTGCACCCTTGATTTAAAGGTAAATATTTGCTCGGCTTTGTAGTCAAGGTTGAGCAAATAGTTTTTGCGCGTAGTGGAGGCTACTTCGCCCATGCGCGTGGTGATAAAGTCGCTGCTTACATTTCGGTCTTTGACTTCTTGGCGCACTTGAGCGTATAGGCTTATTTTGCGGGAAATTTGGTGCGTAATTCTGAGTAGATATTCATATCCGTCTGATGGTCTGTCGACTCGGTAGCGTATCCAAGGGAAAGAGAATTTATCATAATAGGCGGCTATTTTCCATTTGCGGTTAGGCGTTATTTTTAGACCCCAATACGCACCTGTTTCATTGATATTTCGAGTATTTTCAGCAAAAGCACTTCCATAAAAAGTATGAAAGTTGCGGTCATAATGTCGATACAAAAATGACAAATCCACTATAGGGCTAAGACTCGCCACAAAACCACCCAAAGCCCCCAAGCCGCCACTACTTGAGCGGGCGGCTTCGCCAAAAAAGGAGAAGTTTTGCCATTGGTAATTAGCTGAAAGTCCTATATTGCTGTTGCGATTTCCTGCGAACTCATACGCGAAGCGAAGGCTATCTTTTGCACTCGAAAAGCTACGTTGAAAAGGTAAATTATAGACTGTGTGTAGGTAGGCAAGCCCCAACTGTAGAGGTATTTTTTGCGGTGTATAGAGAAGGTTTCCTCCGAAAGTGTTTTCCAAGAATATGCCCTTGCCTGCCACTTCATTGGCTGTTCGGTGCATACCTGTAGTGCGTAATGTTTCTATAAATACTTCATTTTCAACGCCTTGCTCAAGACTGTCTAAGTTTTCGTTTACTGAGCCATCGCGCCTGATACGCGAATAGATGGCAGTAAGTTCGAAATTTTTACCTATTTGATAAGTAGCCCCCACGCCTCTAAAGTAGCCACTCTCAAGGCTTGATGTATAAGGAAGTAGCCCCAAGTTGGCACGGCGAAGGGTTTGGACAGTTTCTGAACCCTTGCCTACCGTAAGCCCTGCCGAGAATAGCAATCCTTGCCCAAATTGCGCTTGAAAGTCGCCCACTGCCAATGTTTTGAGCTTGCCTATATCCTTAAAATACGCATGATAGGATACAAAATCTGCCCCATTCCTGTAGGTTTTACGGTCAAATATGATGGCTTCACCTGCATCTTTTTCGAGTGTAAAACCTAAACTATAATCATTTGCTTTGTTGATTCTGTATCGCGTATAAATACGGTCGGGTGAGCCTATGTATTGTTGGGAAGGCGAGGCGGCGGTGGTATAGCCTTTTTGTTGTTCGAGGGTACGAGCATAGCGTGTAAGCAGATAATGGGATTCTGCTTCTTTGGC
>JAYTNK010000140.1:0-1679 GCA_043748375.1 Cytophagales bacterium | reverse complement strand
GCCACGCTTCGGATCGTAAGCTTTCTTTTCGGGGCGTGTGTCGCCTTGCTTCTCCTCATCGCTTTGGCGAATATTCATAGCAGGTTTATCAGAGGGCGGTGTGTCGCCACAAGCACTTAGGTATAGCGCAATCGTTAATCCAAGCAGATACTTTTTCATGACTATTTTAAGGTTAAATTGAATACACAAAATTGCATGCTATATGCACGCTATTTTATGATTACAATCACACTTTTTACAAACACTGATATTTTGAGATGCGCACTTTTTATTTTCTTTCCACCTTTTTTAGGCAGCAAATAAAAAAAGCTTGTCTGACAGTTTTTGTGGAAGTCTGTAGTGGTAGGCTTCCTGCTGTTTTAAGCCTCCTAACAAGCTAAAGCCGTTACTACAGCCTTGCCTCCACAAAAATCGCCAGACAACCGTTTTTCTAACACCTACTTTGCAACCTTTTACCCTATTTAGGTACTCATGTAAAAAAACCGTAATTTATGAGATTAAAATTTATATGTCTGTTATTGTTTGTGTTGAGCTTTTTTGAAACAGGCTTTGCGCAAAAACGCTTTACTGTCAGTGGATATGTTGCAGAAAAAGGGAGTGGCGAAAATTTGCCACAAGTTACTATTTACGCGCCTTCCCTACGAGCAGGGACTACTACCAACAATTATGGCTTTTATAGCCTTACCTTGCCTGCCTCTGATACTTTGACACTTATTTACACTTTTACAGGCTATCGGGTAGTAAAAGCAAACGTGAAATTAGACAAAGACCAAGTTATTTCTATAGAACTTGCTACTACCGAAAAAGAATTGAACGAAGTCGTTTTGACGGCAGAGGAAAAAATAAGCGATACGCCTCAAATGAGTGTCATTTCTATTCCTATTCAGCAAATAAAAGACCTTCCTTCCCTTTTAGGCGAGAAAGATGTATTGAAGACTTTGCAACTTATGCCTGGTGTAAAATCGGGAGGCGAGGGAACGAGTGGCTTATATGTGCGAGGCGGAGGTCCCGACCAAAATTTGATAATCCTTGATGACGCTACAGTCTATAATGCTTCACATTTGTTTGGCTTTTTTTCGCTTTTCAACGGCAATGCACTCAAAAGTGTGGAACTGACTAAAGGAGGCTTTCCTGCACGTTATGGAGGCAGACTTTCTTCTGTAGTGGATATGACAATGAAAGACGGACACAAAGAAGAGTTTCATGGGGAGGCAAGCATTGGACTCATTTCCTCAAGTGTTACCTTGGAAGCACCTATCAAAAAAGGCAAAAGCTCTTTCCTGATTTCAGGCAGGCGCACTTATTTGGATTTATTGGTAAAGCCCTTCTTGCCTAAAGACCAAAAAGCAGGCTATTATTTTTATGACCTCAATGCCAAAGTAAATTATACCTTTAGCCCCAAAGATAAAGTGTATTTGAGCGGTTATTTTGGGCAAGATAAATTTTCTTTTTCGGACAAAACAGACAAAAGCTATCAAACTAAAGTAGGGCTGTTTTGGGGCAATGCTACCAGCACCTTACGTTGGAATCACTTATTCAACGATAAAATTTTCAGCAACTTGTCGCTTATTTATAGTCATTACAATTTTGTTATCAATGCTTTAGAAAAAAGTGGAGGCTCTACTTTCGATCTGAAATATATTTCACGCATACGCGATTTTGGGGCAAAATATGATATC